>JAJZEG010000306.1 GCA_021828605.1 Pseudomonadota bacterium
CCGCCCCCAAAGCGCCCTCAAAGCCGCCTGCACCGAGGCCAACGTCACCTACACGCTCAATCCCGGCGAAGGCGCCTTTTACGGCCCGAAACTCGAATTCGTACTCCGCGACGCGATTGGCCGCGACTGGCAATGCGGCACCCTGCAAGTCGATTTCGTGCTCCCCGAAAGCCTCGATGCCAGCTACATCACCGCCGAAAGCACCCGCGCCCGCCCGGTCATGCTCCACCGCGCCATCGTCGGCTCGTTCGAGCGTTTCATCGGCATCCTGATCGAACATCACGCAGGCCGCTTCCCCCTCTGGCTCGCCCCCACCCAGGTCGCCATCGCCAGCATCGTGACCGACGCGAATGACTACGCCACCCAAATCGCCACCACCCTCAAAGCAGCGGGCCTGTCAGTGATCACCGACCTCCGCAACGAAAAAATCAACGCCAAAATCCGCGACCTCAGCCTCGCTTTAATCCCCAACATCCTCGTCGTAGGCCGCCGCGAAGCCGACCAATCCACCGTCTCGCTCCGCCGCCTCGGCTCCGACGAGTCTCGCTCCTTTTCGCTCCCTGACCTACTCGCCCTTCTAAAAACCGCAGCCACACCGCCTGATTTGCGGGAGTAAGATCGGGTGGATTTCATCGGGTTAAGAGTCAGAGAGCGGAGCATCTGGTCCGTGCCATGGTTCGCAAAATAAATTTTCCCGATTCGACCGGCGGCAGATCTGCTCCTTGATCTGACGTGTCAACAGAACGCGAGCGATTTGACCACACGATATTTTGCGACTAGCTTTTTGAGACAGGGAACTGATTCTATCCGTTAAGCTGATTTGAGGAACAAAAATTATCATGTCTTCTGAAACATCGAACGCATCACAGAACGAACCATCGAAGGAATTGCAGGAGCAGTTGATCGTCGCGGAGTACAATCAATGTCGTAATGCCCTTATTAAAAATATCGAATTAATGGACAGGTCTGAAACGTTTTTCCTAAGTGCTGCTGCTGCGGTTTTCGCCTACAGTTCTTCAGTTCATAAAAATCTAACCTTTGGGGTTACCTTCAAAGTGCTGCCTTTGTTAATATTGTTAGCCGGTCTTTTAAGGTTTTTTGTTTTAGACAAAGCGGTGGGATACTATAATGATTATCTTGCTGTAATCGAGAATAAATATAAAATGAAAATTAATAATAAATGTAAAAATATTTTAGATCTAACAAATTTTTTTAGAAGGAAAAATAAAAAACGTTTGTATTGGTATAGATTAATTCCATACTATGCAGCTATTTCACTATATAGTATATATTTGTCTTATTTTTTACATAAATACTTCATATTACTTTCTGTTTCGGCTTCTATTTTTTTGGTGTCGATGATATTACTCGTTAATTCCATTTTTAGATTGATTTGTATTGAGAGCGAGGCTCGGAGTGCGTGCGGCTGCGGACATGCCTCGGCTCCGAGCGTCCAAAAATGTTTGGATTCTGATTAGGAAATGCCCACCCCAACCCATGATCACCCTCCCCGCCACCGATGAATTGCTCGCCATCGCGCGTCGGATCATCTGGTTTGAACCGCCCGAACAAGCACTCAGCGACCCAATCCGCTTCCTCGCTTACGCTATGGCCCGCGCCACCGCCGAGGACATGGTCATCATCCGCCGCTACGTCTCCAACCCGGATTTCATCGCCGCCCTCGATGCCGCCCCACCCGGCATCATCGACCTGCGCTCCTGGTCCTATTGGAACCTGGTCATCGCCAACCGCCACCCCGCCCCACCCCTGCCAACCCGCCGATTCGACTAAGCTCAGCCGTCAAAACGTGGCTCCAGACGCCACGGAGCCAACCAATCCAAATCTCTCCCCGCGCCGATCTATTTGGCGCTGCTTGTATCAATATCCCGTGGATTTATTTTCGATCCAAACATACAATCGAGCGGGCACGCCGCGACACGGTGTAATTCACCCGGCCGTAGCACGCTTGTTAGAGCGGAGCGCCATGTGAGGTTCCGGGGTGGCCTCACCGGCGTGCCCACCCTTTCGATGTCTCTTCAGAACTATTTTTTCAATTTCCTGCTTGAGATCCTCGGCACCCACGTCGCAACTGCGTCAGTTAACCACCGACGCAACCGCAAACACCCCAGCCCGTTCAATAAAGCGCCCAACCAACCCCACTCAAATCGACCAACCCAAATATCATCAGCGCCAACCCCGCACCCCGATCAATCCAGCGTAGCGGCGCCCCGCCGATCACCGGCTGAAATGCCGTCATAATTCCCACAACCCCGCACCACCATAAAGCCGATCCACCAAACACGCCGACAACCGTTATTGCCGCAATATCCGGATCAAATCGCCCGCGCGGCGCCAGCGTCGAAAACAACGCCATGAAGGTCAGAATCGTCGGTGGATTCGCCAATGTCAGCCAAATAGCGCTGAACAAATCCGCAAGCAACGACCCGCCAACCAACCCCCCCGAACTCACGTCCTTGACCAGCGGCGGATGACTTCGCCAAACCCTGACCCCCAGATAAATCAGCGCAACGCCCGCCAGCAGCCGCAAAATCACCGCATGAACGAACAAAAACCGCGTCACCCCCGCCAACCCCAGCGCGGCCACCGCCGCATAAATCCCATCCCCACTGGCAATCCCAATCCCTGTCGCCAGACCGCGCCGCCAACCGAGCCGCAAGCTGCGCCGCATACATAACAACGCCATCGGCCCCACCGGCGCCGCCACCGCCAGCCCCATCATCATGGATCGAAACAAAACCTCATTGCGCCCGATCATGGCCCAAAATCGCCCGCGCCCGCAGCAACACCGGCCGATCCACCATCGCCCCGTCCACCTGCACCGCCGCGCCATCCGTCACCGCGCCAACCACACGCTGCGCCCATTCAATCTCCGCCGCACTCGGCGCAAATCCCGCATGCACCGGCCCAATCTGCGCCGGATGGATGCATAATTTCGCGGTAAACCCAAAGGCCCGGGCAAAGGCACAATCGCGCCGGATCGCCGCCTCATCGCCAATCGCCGTGGTCACCCCGGCAATCGGCGGCGTAATTCCCGCACAGCGCGAGGCCAGCGCAATCGCCGCACTCGGCATCATCAACCCAAGCGGATCGCCCGACAAATGCACATCAACACCAAAATCCCACGTCCCAAACGCCAATCTTTGCACCAAATCCGCGCCAGCAATCGCCTCCACCGCGCGCAATCCAAGGGCTGATTCAATCATCGGCACAATCGCACTGCCCGGCGCTAACACGCGCGCAAGGGCGGCCACATCCGCCGCTTGCTCGACCTTCGGCAACATCACCGCAACCGCGCCGAGCCCTGCCACCAACGCCAAATCCTCGGCAAAAAACCGGCTCGCCGCATCATTCACCCGCACCATCGACCGGGTCCGGTCCGCGCCCCGCCCCGTCAGCCAATCCGCAATCGCCGCCCGCGCCATCGCCTTATCGCGCGCATCAACCGCATCCTCCAAATCCAGCACCACCATGTCAGCGCCCGACTCCGACGCCTTGACAAACCGCTCAGCCCGATGCCCCGGCGCAAATAAATAACTAACCGCCGCGCGCATCCCTCACCCGCCCATCAACGGTGCAATCCCGGTCCCGGTGCTGCCAAACCCGCCAGCATCCCG
>JAJZEG010000107.1 GCA_021828605.1 Pseudomonadota bacterium
AACGCCGCGCGAATAATCCGCTCGCAGCCGGGCCTGGTCATTAATTTCAGGCACTGCGCCACATCCGGCGTCTGCATATGCTCGATCCCGGCATACACATCCTCAACATTCTCGCGCACAATTACCATATCAATGCCACGCCCGGTAAACGGCGTCTTGATCCCCGGCAATTCGCGCACCGGACGAATATTGGCATACAGCTCAAAATGCTTACGCAATGTCACATTGGCCGATTTCTCACCAAACCCGACCGGCGTCTCCAACGGCCCCTTCAGCGCCAGCCCGTTTTTCGCAATCGAATCCAGCGTTTCGCGCGGCGCCCCCGACGCGATGCCCTTTTTGAACACCGCCGCTCCCGCCTCAGCCATGTCCCACTCAATCGGCGCGTCCGCCGCCGCGAAAATCCGCCGCGTCGCCTCGAACACTTCCAACCCAATTCCATCACCGGGCAACGCCGTCACCCGCGTCTTGGCCTGCGGATTCGCTCCATGCGGTATCGTCATCTCAACCCCCTCAGCAATGGATTCTGGATCGTCACGCCAACCCTACGCAATTCCGCGCAGCGCCGCTACCGCAATGCAGCATGGGACCATCCATCTTCACGCAGGCTTGTTTACGCCCCAATAATTAACGAACCGCTACTTTCCGACCCAAAACTTCACGACCCGGCACTGACATGGCGCACCAAATTAATCAGCGTCTTGCGCAATCGCTCTGCGCCCACCTGCAAAATCCCGATTTCATTGAACTCGGTCTGCGCCACCGGCTCTTCGAGTTTTTCGCCAAACGAAATCGCCCGCACCCGCTCGGTGAGCATGCCCAGCGGGATCAAAATCCGCCGATTGACGAAGCTGCGCAAATTCAGCCCGACCCCGATAAAAATAATCATCGAAAACAACACGCTCAGCCCGAAAATCGTATAAGCCGTCTGCAAAATCCCCGACACATCAACCCCGAACACGGCGGTGCCAAAGATTTTCCCGGAAAAATCCGTCAGCGGCAGCACAAACAACCGATAATCGTCGCCATTGCCCAGCGATGCCGTGCCCGCGAATCCCGGCGCCCCATCATGCGGATGGGCTTGCAAAAACCGCTCCAGCACCGGCGCATTGCTATATTTCACGCTCTCGCCGCCAATCATCACCCCGCCCGATTTTCCCGGCGGCTGATGGATCAGCACCGCAACCACACTGCCCGGTATATCCTTGACAATGGTTCGGAAAATCGTTGTCACCGGCAAGGAAACCTGCGCCGTGCCCAAGGGCTGATTGCCCGCCGCCATCACCGGCGCCACGCCGCTAATCGCATAGCCAATTTTCATTCGGCCAAAATCGCTCAGCGCATGCCCTGAACGCAGCACCGCCCGGATATCAGGCCGCGCCAGCGTTTTATCGCCATAAACATGCGGCTTATTCGCCCGATACAACACGTGTTTACTTTGAATAAACACCACGATCGCCTTGCCATATTGCTTTTGCAACGCCGCCCACACGCTTTGCGATTGCAACGCCAACAGGCTGCGCTGCTGCGAGGAAGGCGGCATCGCAAAAGCCTGCTGGATATTCGGATTCCCCGCCAGCGCCCGCGCATCGGCCAGCGCCTGCCCGGCATAAACCGCGCGCAGTCGATTGAACTCATCCTGAACACTGACCAGCTGCTGATGCTCGGCGCGTTGGATAATCAAATATTGTCCAACACCGCCGATAAACAGAATAACCATAGCATTCAACAGCATGGCCGGGATCAGAAATCGAATGAACTCGGCGCGCAGCATCAAGCCACGGACAGAAGCCATTTTGGGTCTTACTGCCATTGATTTAACTCTTTTCAATCGTGCTCAAGAAAGATTTTGGAAAATACCGACCGATCGATCCCATACCGAGCCGAGGGGTCAGCAGCGTTTCGCACAGGCAACCCATCCTCTTGCGCCAAAGGATGGGGCGCCAAAGGATGGGGCGCCAAAGCCTCTGACGCCAAAGTCTCTGACGCCAAAATGGGGGGAGCGAAACTCTCAGGGCCCAGCGTGTCAAACGGGGGTTGCGGAATATCCATATCCAGAGGCGCAAACCCCGCAGAATCCGGCTCCGCCTCGGCCTCAATCTCCACCGGATCAAGCCGATAGGCGTCGGCATTATCCTTGGGCGCCAATATATCCAGCGTGCGCGCCCGCTCAAAGCCGCGCGGCGCTGGAAAATGGTCCACCTCCTGCTCAGGCTCCAAATCCTGATCAAACAATCTTTCGCTGCCATAAGAAGGCAAATCTGACATGTCGGCCCGCCGCCCGATCGGCTCATCGCGGTCGCGGTCAAAATACCGATCCGCAGGCAAAATCGCCGACCCACGCCACGGCGCCGCCACGTCATCCGCCGCATCACCCGTCCAGCTATCCGGCATCACGTCGAGCCGA
Source organism: Pseudomonadota bacterium (assembly GCA_021828605.1). The sequence goes on from JAJZEG010000107.1 coordinate 2,408, forward strand.
TCATCAACCGGCTCTGGATCATCGATAACCGCCGCGCGCACCGGCTCGCTCTGCATCGCCACCGGCTCAGGCGCCGCCGTCGCCTCGGTCAATCCGGCCTCATCGTCATCCGGCGCCGGATCCGCCGCCACCGGCTCAGCAGGCGCCGCCACCACCGGCTCCACCCCCAAACGCTGTTCACTCAACCGGCGAATACTGGCTATCGGATCTTGCGGCAGCGTGCCGCTGAAATCATCCATAATGGTCAGAATCCGGTCCGCCAGCACCGCGCACTCAGCAAGCTGCAAGGTCGACCCTAGTTCCTGCTGCAAAAACCCGGTCATGGTCGCTGTTGGATCGCGCTCGAAAGCCGGACCAAAATCCGCCTCCCACCGCACCATCATGCTCAAAGCCCGCGCCGCGGGCAGCGTGCCGCGCAGCGTCCCCCATAATATTCGCCTCACGCGCGAGCGTGCATCCATCCCGCCATTCCCCTCATCTGGCACGATCAAGCCCTCTGATCAGGTGCTGCGGGCGGATTGTCTGATTGCTGACTGGCAATCTCGCCCGATCTCCCTGCCCGATCTCTCTGATTAACATCACTTATTGCTGTAGCAAAGCCTGCAATATTATTCCAGCCGGTTAATGTTGGCGAAAAAGGCCATGGCACGGCCCTGGACCCCAGACCCCCTATTTCGGACAGGGTCGATGACATCGAGCCCGAAAGCAACCCAAAACTGTTTTTTATTTGTTCTTTTTTTGTTAGTAACAATACCAAACGCCAAGGAGATCATTAATGAAGACGATGAAGCTTTGTCCGTACGTCACGGCATCAATCATTGCGGTGTCATTATGGCCTCGTCCTGGCCTCGCCGCCTCCTGCACCCTGTCCCCCGTCACCACCTGGTACAACACCGTCTTCGCTGGCCCATACCGCCTCGAATTCAACCGCCACGACCCGCACGGCCCCCACCCCGACCGTTGGCTCGCCGATGCCGGCTTTCGCATCGTGCAGCCAAACGGCAAAATCTGCCGCGTGTCATCCTATGTCGCCATCGTCACCCTGCCGATCTACATCGCCGCCGGTCGCATCTTGTATATCGACACCTATTCCGGTTCCGAAAACATCGTGTTCGCGGTCGATGCCCGCACCTGCAAAACGCTCGGGCGAACCCCGCAATGGGTCGGCGCCAGCTTCCTCCCCACCAAATCCGGCTTCTACATCCCCGGCATCGGTCCAATGA
>JAJZEG010000335.1 GCA_021828605.1 Pseudomonadota bacterium
TTGAACATAAGCGGGCATTGAACCTTCGCCTTCGGCACCGAGCAGGCCTGACGAGACACGGGTGAGGCCCGCGAGCCATTCCTCGAGATCATTGAAAAACCGACTCATCGCCTGCCCGGCGGTGAGATCGAGAAACCCCAGGATCAGCGCGCCGGAAAGTCCAAATAGAGAGGATGAAAACGCCGTGCCCATTCCTTCGAGCGGACCGGCGAGCCCTGCTTTGAGTTGGGTGAACATCGCATTCACATCGCCGCCGGTCAGGCTCATGCCTTGAATAACCGCAGCGACCGCGTGAACGGTTTTCAAAAGACCCCAGAACGTGCCGAGCAAGCCCAGAAAAATCATCACCCCGGTAACGTAGCGGGAGGTTTCGCGGCTTTCATCCAACCGGCTCGCGATCCCATCGAGCATGGTGCGCATGCCCTGCACTGACAGCGTCACCCGGCCCGGATGATCGCCGCGCACACCAAGCATGCGGGCCATGGGCAAGAGGAGTTTAGGCTTGTCGGCCTGTTCGATGGAGGAACGCGCGCGTTGGTAATGTTCGACCCAATCGACTTCCGGGGCGAGGCGGAGCACCTGGCGCAAATTCCAGCCGACCCCGAATATTTCGACCAGCACGATCACGCTGTTGATCACCGGATTAGCGAGATAAAACTTCGCCAGGGTGGGTGCCAGAAAAGCAGCTAAACCATAGACCAAGACCAAAAAGATGATCATGCGAATCAGGTAGGCGGTGGGGCGGGTCATGCGATGGGCCTATGGGATGAGGGTCAGAATCGCGCGATGGTCGTTAGGTAGCAAGGCGGTCGGCAGGATCTGGCTTTGCACGATGATGCGGGTGAGGGGAATACCATCCTGGATCAAGCGATCGCGAACCGCACGACCGCGCGCGAAAGCGAGGCGGTAGGCACGTGCAGGATTTTGCGCTGTGCCCATGGCGTTTGCGGCGATCATAATGCGTCCCGACCGTGCCGCAGGATGTGCGGCGAATTGATGGATTTGGGCAATAGCATCGGTGCTTAGGCGGGCGCTATGACGTGTGAACTCCAGGGCGAGCGGCAGAATGGGTCGGATGGCGGGCGCGGGGTTTGGTGCAGGACTGACGATCGGCTGGGGCACTGACGGCGCGCGCGGTGGTGGTAAGGGGAGCGCCAAGGGGCGTGAAAGGGGGATCGGTCGTTGGGGTGGAGCGATGATATGGCGCAGGGGCGGGTGCGCTGCGGGTTTGTGGGGCGAGGTGACAGGCCGGGTTGATGCTTTGAGTTGTGCCAGCGCCCCGAGATTGACCTGAGCGCTCGGTTGACCCGCCTGGGCCGACCCACTCAGCAACAAGGCCGCTAGTCCAGCGAGAGAGGAATTGAGGGATCTCATTGGCCGAGTTTTACCCGGATTGGCGGGGCGGCTCAATCAGCTTGGCTTGGATCGCGTGCAGCGGCAACCATGTCGCGCAATCGTGCGTGGAAATGCGGGTTGGCGGCGACAATTTCGCCCTCGATATGGTCGTTCCCTGCCGGATCGGTCACGAAGCCACCGGCTTCGCGCACCAGCAATTCGCCGGCTGCGACATCCCATTTATTGATGCCCAGTTCCCAATAACCATCATAACGGCCAGCGGCGGTCCAAGCGAGATCAAGGGCGGCTGCGCCGAACCGTCGCACGCCGGCCACTTCAGGCATCATCGCGCCCAGAACCCGCGCAAAAGCGAGCCGGTTGCGCGGCGATGTGCGCGCGAACGGTATGCCGGTTGCAAACAAAGCGGTGGACCAGTCGCGACGGGCGGAGACCCGCAGCCTTTTATCGTTCAAATAGGCGCCGACACCCTTTTCAGCCCAATAAAATTCATCGAGAGCGGGCGCATAAACCAGTCCCGCGACGATTTCACTCTGACCTTCCGGCAGACGTTTTTCCAAGGCGATCGAGATCGCCCAATTCGGAATCGCGTGCAGAAAATTGGTGGTGCCGTCCAACGGGTCGACGATCCAACGCCAAGACCAGTTCGCCGAACCGGACTCGCCGCTTTCCTCCATCAGAAACCCATAGCCGGGGCGCGCGCGTTCGAGATCCTCGCGGATGCTCTGCTCGGCGCGCAAATCAGCCTGGCTGACGAAGTCAGACGGGCCCTTGATCGAGACCTGCAAATGCTCGACTTCGTTAAAGTCACGGATGAGCCGCTTCGCCGCTTTTTGTGCGGCGGCAACCATGATCGTCATGTGTGAGGAGCGGCGCGGGACCATGTTCTTGATTAGCCTTTGGCGCGTTCAACGTAGGTCGCGTCCTCGGTGCGCACCACCACACGCTCGCCGGCCTCGACGAAGGGCGGTACCATGGTTTTCACCCCGTTTGAGAGTTTCGCTGGTTTATACGAGGATGATGCGGTTTGACCTTTAACCACAGGATCGGCCTCAATAATTTCCAGAGTAACTGTCGCGGGCAGATGAATGCCGACAGCGTCACCTTCGACCAAATCCACGATAACGGCCATATTATCCTGAAGGAACGGCGCGAGATCGCCGAGCAGGCTGGAGGGGACCAGGAATTGCTCGAAGCTTTCGGCTTCCATCAACACCAGATTATCACCGTCGGCGTAACTGTAGATGTAGTCTTTGTTGTCGGTCATCAACCGCTCAACGGTATCGGCGGTGCGCCAGCGTTCATTGGTTTTGTTACCAGTTTTCAAGTCGCGCATTTCCACTTGAATGAATGCGCCACCCTTACCGGGCGTGATGATTTGTTGCTTGAGCACGGTCCATCGGCGGCCGTCATGCTCAATGACTTGCCCGGCGCGGATCAAGTTCGCCTGCTGTTTCATAAAAGGTACCATTCGAGTTGGCGTTGAGATGGGGCGGCATAGACCTTGGATCGCGTCTCGGCAAGGCTCAGGGCACCCAGCCTGCTGGCGACGCGCGCCAAGATGTGATTGGATTATCAGCGGATCTGACCTAGATCGGGCTCGCCGGGGCTGGTAAAACACTATAGTCCGGCTAGATTACAGCGCATGGAACCACCGATGACACAGGATTATCCCGGCGAATTGCGGCTGGATGGTTTAGGAGAGCCGGCTTTGACCCATCGGTCGAAGTCCGGGGCGTGGTTGCATCAATTCGCCAATCCGGGACGATTTCAACGGTTTTTCCAGCCGATCATTCCTTGGTTGAGTGGCGTTGCCCTGGTGTTAATGGTGGTCGGGCTGGTGTGGGGTTTTTATTTCGCACCGCCGGATTGGCAGCAAGGTGTTACCGCGCGAATCATGGATGTGCATGTGCCCGCGGCTTGGGTGGCAATGAACGGCTATGCGGCGCTTGCGATATGTTCGCTGCTCTCGATTGTTTGGCGGCATCCGTTGGCTGATATTGCCGCCCGCGAAATCGCGCCGGTGGGGGCGGGATTTACCGCCCTGTGCCTGATCACCGGCTCGTTATGGGGGCGACCCGATTGGGGCACTTACTGGGTTTGGGATGCGCGCCTGACGTCGGTACTGATTTTACTGTTTTTATATTTGGGCCATATTGCCTTGCTGCGGGCCTTCGATAATCCCCAGCACGGCTACCGGGCTGCCGCGATCCTGGGGCTGGTTGGTGCGATTAACCTACCGATTATCGTGTTTTCGGTGTATTGGTGGAATTCGCTGCACCAAGGAAATTCGATCTCACTGACCGGGCCATCGAAAATCTATATCACCATGCTGCTGCCCTTGCTCGTGTGTACCGTGGCGTTTTATTTGGCATTTATTGCCATGGTGCTGGCGCGGATCTCAAGTTTTATTATGGAAAGCAAAGCGCGCAGCTTGCTGTTGGCGGCGGCAGAAGGGGGGCGGTGATGATCAAGGATGTGATGCCGTTTGTCGAAGCCGCTTACGCCGCTGCGGTGGTAATATTGGGAATTTTGGGGTGGAGTGCGATGATGCGCTACCGGACAGCGCGTAAACGCTTGGCGCAGGTCGAAGCACAATATGGGCGGATCCGGTCATGATGACACGCAAGGTGCGTCGGTTGTGGATTGTCGTGGTTTGCGGGATTTTTGCCTCGACGGCGACGGCATTGATGCTGGTGGCGTTTCGATCCAGCCTGTCCTATTTTTTGTCACCGCAAGAAGTGCTGGTTAAACATCCGCGTCCGGGGGAGATGTTCCGCTTGGGCGGGGTGGTGCAGGTGGGAACCGTGGTGATGTCGCACCGCAATGGCAGGCCATTCACGCAGTTTCGGATCACCGATGGGCGTGCCTCGATTCCGGTTGTGTTTACTGGAATTTTGCCGGATTTGTTTCGCCAAGGGCAGGGGGTGGTGACGATAGGGAGCATGGCGCCGCATGGCGGGGTGTTTCTGGCTGACACAGTATTGGCCAAGCATGGGGCGAGTTATATGCCAGCGGATGTGGAGCAGGCGTTGCGGGCATCCGGCAAATGGAACCCGAAATTTGGTCCTGCCCCTAACGCTGCGACCTGGGATGACAAAACGCCGCAACAAATTGCTGCGGCAAAAGGATAAATTCGTATGATTCCGACCTTGGGCCATTTCGCGCTGGCATTAGCGTTCGCGATCGCGGTTGCGCAGTCGATGATCGGATTGTTCGGGCCCAATTTACGCAACCCTGCGGTGCTGCGGGCTGCGCCCGCCTTGGCTATCGGGCAATTTGTCATGTTGGGGGCGAGTTTCGCGGCTTTGGTCTGGGCGGGTGTGGTCTCGGACTACACCGTAAAAAATGTCGCGCAGTTTTCATCGAGCACAACGCCGCTTTTATATCGGATTACCGGAACCTGGGGCAACCATGCCGGTTCAATGCTGCTTTGGTGCTTGATTTTATCGTTGTGCGGCGGGGTGGTCGGGGTGTTTGGCCGAACCATCCCGACCAGTCTGCGCGCCCGGGTTTTGGGTGTTTTGGGCTTGGTGTCAGCCGGGTTTTTGCTGTTCACCCTAACCGTATCAAATCCATTCGCGCGGCTCTGGCCGCCGCCGCTGCATGGGGCAGGGGTCAACCCGATTTTGCAGGATCCGGGCCTCGCGGTGCATCCGCCGATTCTCTATACCGGCTATGTCGGATTTTCGATTGCGTTTGCCTTTGCCGTCGCCGCCTTGATCGAAGGGCGGGTTGATGCCGCTTGGGGACGTTGGGTGCGGCCTTGGACCATTATTTCCTGGTGTTTTCTCACCGCCGGGATCTGTTTTGGCTCGCTCTGGTCTTATTATACGCTGGGCTGGGGCGGGTTTTGGTTCTGGGATCCGGTGGAGAATGTCGCCTTGCTGCCTTGGCTGACCGGGACGGCGCTGATCCATTCCGCGATTGTGGTGGAAAAGCGCGAGGCGCTGAAAACCTGGTCGGTTTTGCTCGCGATTGCGACATTCTCGCTCAGCCTGTCGGGCACGTTTTTGGTGCGTTCGGGGTTGTTGAATTCGGTGCACGCATTTGCGGTATCGCCCAATCAAGGCCTGTTCATTCTGGTGTTGCTGGCGCTGACCGTCGGCGGGTCGTTGTTGCTGTTCGCCATCCGCGCCCCGGTGCTGGCCGCATCAGGGGTGTTTGCGCCGGTTTCACGCGAGGGCGCGTTGATTTTGAACAACGTGTTTCTATGCATGATCGCGGCGGTGGTGTTCACCGGCACAATGTATCCGCCCTTTGTCGATTTATTGTTCGGGTTGCAGTTGTCGGTCGGTGCGCCGTTCTATGATCAGGCGGCGCTGCCGCTGACTGCGCCGCTGATTTTGGCGATGGCGGTGGGGCCGTTATTGGCCTGGAAGCGTGCGGCGATCATGCCCGCTTTGATTAAGCTTTGGACTGTTGGATTGGTGGCGCTGGTGGTGTTCGCGGTGATTTTGCTGCGCGGCCACGCCATTGCAGCGTTAGGGCTCGCGGGCGGGGCTTGGGTGGTTTTGGGTGCGCTTGTTGATTTGGGCGAGCGGGTCCGGCTGTTCCGTGTGCCCGTGCGGCAATCGTTTTCGCGCTTGTTCAGCGTGCCGCGCGCGGCCTATGGCGCGATGATGGGGCATTTGGGGTTTGGCGTCACCGTTCTGGGCATAGCCGGCATGGCGACGCAAGTGCATGTGATTACGGTGTTGCATCCGGGGCAAGGGGTTAATCTGGCGGGTTATCGATGGACGTTGGAGCGGGTACAGGATGCGCCGGGCACGGCGGCCTACGCGGCGCGACAGGCAGTGATCGATGTGACGCGCAACGGCAAGCATGTGATGACCATGCGCCCTGAGCGGCGTTTTTTCACCGCCCAGCACGTCACTACCGAGCGCGCAGCGATCCGCACCAATATGCTATGGGATATGTTTGCGACCTTTGCCGGTGAGGATAAAAGCGGCGGCGCGGAATTCCGGTTCAATGTGCATCCGATGGCGCCTGAGATTTGGCTGGGTGGGTTAATTATGGCGCTGGGCGGCGGCATTTCGCTTACGGATCGGCGGTTCAGGATTGGCGCACCATCGCGCAAGCGCGCACCGGTGCCAAAGCCGGTCGGTACCGAGACGGCTTGAGTAAACCGGATGGATCGGGCGATATTATCGCGGCGCTTGTTGCTGGGGGTGCCACTGGGCTTGGCGGTGGTGGGCGGGGCTGGAGCCTATGCGCTCATCGAGCGGGCCAAGCGCGGCACTTATAACCCGCAGGATTTCAATAATCCGTTGGTTGGCCATCATGTGCCGAATTTTACCCTGGCGGGCGTGCCGGGCCAGAACGGTTTCGGCACATCGGACTTGGCCGCGATGCGGCGACCGGTTCTGGTGAATTTTTTCGCGTCATGGTGCGTGCCGTGTGTGCAGGAAGCGCCATATCTGGATCGGTTGGCGAAAGCCGGGCTGGATATTTGGGGGATTGCTTATCAGGATAAGCCGGAAGCAATAGCACTTTATTTGGCCAAGCATGGCAATCCGTATCGGCGCCTGGCGATGGACCCGACCGGGCGAACCGCGATCAACTGGGGTGTGTATGGCGTGCCGGAAAGCTTTTTAATCGCGCCGGGTGGCGTGGTGCGGTGGCATGTGGCGGCGCCGTTATTTCCGGACTTGATCCGAACTCAGTTTGAACCTGCTTTGCGTAAAATCACATGAGGCACCTGTGGGGTAAAGCGGTGCTTGCTGTTGCGCTGGGCGTTGGGCTGGCTATTGCCACTCAGTCGGCCGATGCGGGTGCGGCTGTGACGCCGAACACGCCAACCATGATCCGGCGGGACGGGGTAAACCTAACCCTGCCGCAAGAGCGGCGGGCAGAGGTGATTGGTAATCATTTGCGCTGTTTGGTTTGCCAGAATGAGACGGTGGAAAATTCGCAAGCGGGATTAGCCAAACAGTTTCGCGGGATTATTCGGCGCCGCGTGGTGCGAGGGGAGAGCAATCAGCGAATCATCGCGTTCATGGTGCACCGCTACGGGATTTTCGTGCTGCTCAAGCCACCATTGATTCCGTTGACAATGTTGCTGTGGGGCTCGCCGATATTGGCCTTGTTGATGGGGGGAGGCGTGCTGTTTCTGGCGCGGCGGCGCCGGGGGACGGCGATAGCCGATCTTGAGCCGGCGGAGCAGGCGCGACTGAAGGAATTACTACAGTGACGATTTGGCTTATTCTCGGAATGGTGTTGCTGGCAGTGGCGGGTCTCACGCCGTTGATGATTGCCTGGGCTCGGCCCGGATCGGTGCGATATCGGCGCGAAACCGCGATGGCGTTGCATCGTGCGCAACTGGTCGAGATTGATCGGGATCGTGCCGAGGGACGGCTGCCGACGACGGAATATGAAGGAGCAAAATTAGAAGTTGAGCGGCGGCTGTTGGCGGCTGACCAACTCATCGAGCCGCCTGCCGACCGGCGGGCGACTCTGCTTTTGGTGGCGACGGCGATTCTCGTGCCGTTGGGGGCGCTCATGTTATTTTTGCCCGGCATATTGCCCATTGTGCCCTCTGAACCGCACGCGCAGTTGCTGCATCAAGTGGATCTGGCGGCAAAGCGCGATAATCAGTTAATCGCCCAGCTGCAAGCGCGGCTTGCGGCGATGAACCCCAAAAGCGAACAAGCGCGCGAAGGCTATTTGTTGTTGGGCCAAGCCTTGGCCGCACAGTCGAACCCGGCGGGAGCAGCGAAGGCGTGGATGATTGCCTTGCGCGCCAAGTTTGACCCGACCTTGGCCGCAGAAATTGCTGAGGCAGACACTGAGGCGGCGGGTCATGTGACGGCATCAGCCGCGCAACTATTCAACGAAGCGCTTGCACGTGGTCCGAAATCAGCACCATGGCGGCGATTGGCCCACCAGCGGTTGCGCGAGGCGGCGATCACCTTGCCGAACTCAGCCTCCGTCACCAAATCCACCCCATGAATGATAGCACCGCTCACGATGACGCGCAGGCCCCGTTACCCAGTCCTGGACCGCTGGAAACGAATGATAAGTCACAATTTCCGGCCACTCCAAAAGAAATTGGCGGGCCAAAAGGACCTGAGCCGACCCGGTTTGGTGATTGGGAACGGAATGGACGCTGCGTCGATTTTTAACGATAGAGGGTTGCCGTAAACGTCAGTCAATGGTTTTATCCCCCTCATAAGAACAGTTGGGGGGTTGCCGTGGCGGAATTTGATTATGTTATTGTGGGCGCAGGGTCGGCAGGGGCGGTGTTGGCTAACCGGCTGTCGGCGGATCCGGCGAACCGCGTATGTTTGTTGGAAGCGGGCAAACCCGATAACTCGGTGTTGATCAACACGCCGATTGGGATTGTCGGGCTGCTCGGCACCAAGACCTATAATTGGTATTTTAATACCGAGAAGCAGCGCCACCTCGATAATCGGAGCCTTTATTGGCCACGCGGCAAAACACTGGGCGGGTCATCCTCGATTAATGCGATGATTTATATCCGGGGCGTGCCCTCCGATTATGATCGCTGGGAGCAGGCGGGCAATCCGGGCTGGGGCTGGTCGAGCATGGCGCCGATGTTTATGGCGCTTGAGCATAATGAGCGTGGCGGCGATGCGCTGCATGGCGATACAGGCGAGTTGAATGTCGCCGATGTGGGCAATCCGAACCCGCTGGGTGCCGTGTTTTTGCGGGCGGCAGCCGAAGCAGGGTTGTCGCTCAATCGGGATTTCAACGGACCGGTGCAGGAAGGCTCGGGGCCGTATCAGGTGACCCAGAAGGCGGGCAAGCGGTTTTCGACCGCGCGGGCGTTTCTCGACGCGATTAAGTCGCGGCCCAATCTGACGATCATGACCGAGACGCGCGCGCGCCGGGTGCTGCTCGCCGAAAAGCGCGCGATTGGTGTCGAGGTGCAAACGCCGCGCGGGGTCGAGCGGATCATGGCGCGCGCGGAGGTGATTCTGGCGGGTGGGGCGATCAATTCGCCGCATCTCTTGCTGCTCTCGGGCATCGGTCCGCGTGACGAGATCGGTCGCGCTGGGATCGAGATGCGGCATGAATTGCCGGGGGTCGGGCGCAATTTGCAGGATCATCTGGATTATGCGGTGCTGATCAAGGATCGCTCGAAACAGGCGATTGGCGTGGCACCGGGGATGGCACCGCGCATCGTCAAGGCGCTGATGGAATATCGGCGGCAGAATACCGGCATGTTGGCCTCAAATGTCGCGGAAGTGGGCGGATTCGCGCGGCTGACGCCCGAGAGTGCCGAGCCGGAGATCCAGTTCCATTTTCTGCCGACCTGCCTGCGCGATCACGGGCGCAAGCTGGTGCCGGGCTATGGGATGACGCTGCATGTCTGTCAGTTACGCCCGAAAAGCCGGGGCCGGATTGGCTTGAAAAACGCGGATCCGATGGCCGACCCGTTGATCGATCCCGAATATTTATCGCATCCTGATGATCTGGCGGAATTGATGGCGGGGGTGAAGCTGGGGCGGCGGATCATGGCTGCTCCCGCCCTCGCGGCGATTTCCGGCGGCGAGATCGAGCCGGGGGCGGCGATCAGCGATGATGCGGCGTTACAGGCGCGGATCAGGGCGCAGGCCGAGACCATCTATCATCCGGTTGGGAGTTGCAAAATGGGTCATGATCCGATGGCGGTGGTCGATGATCGGCTGCGGGTGCACGGCATTACCGGGCTGCGGGTGGTGGATGCCTCGATCATGCCGACTCTGATTGGCGGCAATACCAACGCGCCGACCATGGTGATCGGCGAGAAGGCGTCGCGGATGATCCTGGCTGACCGCAATGCCGCGCCGTCGGAGGCGGCGGCGTGAGGGGGCAACGGCCTAATAGTTAGAATGTTTCTCCCATGATGAGAAACATTCCACTCATATTTTGGCGAGCAATTTCAATCATCTGACTGTAATCTGGCGATTCCAGGCAGATGATTATTGCTCTAGGCGGCGGGTTCGGCGAACACCTCTTTGGCCATGCGGAAGGCAGCGTTGGCGGCGGGCACGCCGGCATAGATTGCGGCGTGCATCAGGGCTTCGGCGATTTCGGTGTGGGTTACGCCGGTATTGCGGGTGGCACGCAAATGCAGCTTGAACTCCTCCTCGCGCCCGAGTGCCGCCGTGATCACCAAAGTGAGCAGCGAGCGGGTGCGGTGATCGAGACCGGGTCGCGTCCAGACCTTGCCCCAAGCCATTTCAGTGATGAAATGCTGGAAATCCCGATCAAAATCGGTCGCGTTGGCGAGCGAGCGGGCGACATGGGCCTCGCCGAGTACGCGCTTGCGGGTGGCGAGGCCGGTTTCATAGGCGTTGGTGATCGCCGGGTGCAGGAAGTCGGTGATCGCCGCGGTGATCGCCTCGGGTTGTTCATAGGTCGGGATATGGGCTGCGTTATCGATCAGCACCAGGCTGGAGCCAGCGATCGCCCGATGCAGCGCCTCGGCGGCGGTGACCGGCGTGACGAGGTCGTCGCGCCCGACCAGAATCAGGGTCGGCTGACGGAGTTGCCCGGTGGTGGCGCGCAGATCGGCGGCGGCGATGGCGGCGGCGGCACCGCAATAGCCATCGACGCTGGTGCGCAGCAGGATCGTGCGCAGGGATTTTGCCGCAGCTTTGGTGGCCAAGGCCGGGGTGAGCCAGCGCGCGAGCACCGCATCGGCGACGCTGGCGATGCCGCCCGCGCGCACCTGCGCGATGCGCTCGTGCCAGAGCGCGGGCGGCGGGATCGCCATGGCGGTATCGACCAGGATCAGCGAGGCGACGCGCGCGGGATGGCGGGCGGCGACGTGCTGGGCGATCATGCCGCCGATGGAAATGCCGCCCAGATGCACGGCACCAAGATCGAGCGCATCAAGCACGGCGATCAGGTCAGCGGCCAACAGGTCCATGCTGTAATCGCCGGGCGTCGCTTCGGTCAGCCCGTGACCGCGCAGATCCGGGCGGATCACCCGGAAGGAGCGCGCAAGTTCAGCGACCTGCGGTTCCCAGACTTCGGCGCAGGTGCCGAGCGAATGCAGCAGTACCAGAGGCGGCGCCGACGTCGCGCCATCGATGCGCAGATGGAGGGTCAGGCCATTGGCGGTGATGAACATGGTTTAGATCTCCAACGCGGCGACACCTGGCAATGTTTTGCCTTCCATCCATTCGAGGAAAGCGCCACCCGCCGAGGATACATAAGTAAGTTGCTCGGTGATCCCCGCTTGCGCGAGTGCGGCGACGGTGTCACCGCCGCCCGCGACCGAAATCAGCCCCGCCGCTGTCGCGTCCGCGACTGCGGCGGCGAGGCGCATGGTCGCGACATCGAACGGTTTGGTCTCGAAGGCACCGAGTGGGCCGTTCCAAATCAGGGTTTTCAGCCCTTTGACTGCGGCGATGATCGCATCGGCGCTGGCCGGGCCGAGATCGAGCGCCATGCACTCGGCGGGCACCTGATCAGCCGGGACGATGCGGGTGGGCGGGTTGGCAGCGAACACCGCGCTCACCACAAAATCGAGCGGGAGTAGGATCCGGCAGCCCGATTTTTCGGCGTCGTGCATAATCTGCCGTGCGGTCGGGTGCAAAGCGGGTTCTTGCAGTGATTTGCCGAGTTCGGCGCCTTGTGCGGCGAGGAAGGTGTTGGCCATCGCACCGCCAATGACCAGCAGATCGACCTTGGTGATCAGATTGGTGAGCAGGTCGAGCTTGGTCGAGACTTTTGAGCCCCCGACAATGGCTCCGACCGGGCGCTGCGGCGTGCCCAAAGCCGCCGCCAACGCAGCCAGTTCGGCTTGCATCAGCCGCCCGGCATAGGCAGGACGCAGCCGGGCTAACGCTTCCGTGGTGGCATGGGCGCGATGGGCGGCGGAGAACGCGTCATTGACGAAAAGATCGCCATGGGTCGCGATCAGGGTGGCGAGCGCGACATCATTCGCCTCCTCGCCCGGATGGAAACGGGTATTTTCGAGCACCACCACATCGCCATTCGCCATCGCATCGACCGCAGAGCGGACCTGATCGCCGATGCAGTCATCGACAAAAGTAACCGGCCTTGAGAGCACGGTGCCAAGCGCCGCGGCAACGGGGCGCAGCGACATGCTCGCGACCCGTTGACCCTTGGGGCGATCAAAATGGGACAGAATAATAACCTTCGCACCCTTGCTGGCCAGCTCGGTAATGGTGCCGGACAGCCGCTCCAAACGAGACAGATCGGTGATCCGCCCGTCGCGCAGCGGCACATTCAGATCGGCGCGGACGAGCACGCGTTTGCCCGCCACGTCCAACCCGTCAAGGGTGCGATAGACGGTCATTCAGAGCGATCCGAACAAGGCGACGGTGTCGCACATCCGGTTCGAGAAGCCCCATTCATTGTCATACCAGCCCATCACCCGGGCGAGCGCGTGATCGACCACCGTGGTTTGCGGCGCATCGAAGCTGCAGGAATAAGCGATATGGTTGAAGTCGGCACTGACCAACGCCTCGGTCGAATAATCGAGAATGCCCTTGAGCTTGCCTTGGCTCGCCGCGTGCATGGCATGGTTGATTTCGTCCTTGGTCGCGTGTTTTTTCAGATTCACATCGAGCGAGACCAGCGAGACATTTGGAGTCGGCACCCGGATCGCGGTGCCATCGAGCTTGCCTTGCAGTTCCGGCAGCACCAGACCCACCGCCTTGGCGGCGCCGGTCGAGGTCGGGATCATCGAGAGGGCAGCGGCACGGGCGCGGTGGCGGTCCTTATGCAGCGTATCCACGGTTTTTTGATCGCCGGTATAGGAATGGATGGTCACCATATAGCCGCGCTCAATGCCAAAAGCCTCATGCAGCACCATCGCCATCGGGGCCAGGCAGTTGGTGGTGCAGGACGCATTCGAGATAATGGTCATTGCCGGGGTCAATGTATGGTGATTGACGCCATAGACAATGGTGGCGTCGACGCCATCGGCCGGGGCGGAAATCAGCACTTTGCGCGCGCCCGCCTCAATCAGCTTGGCGGCGGCATCGCGCTTGGTGAACAGACCGGTGCATTCCATGGCAACATCGACGCCGTGCAGCGGCACCTTGGCCGGGTCGCGTTCAGCGGAGACGCGGATCGGGGCATAGTGGCGGCCCTGGTGGGAAATGACCAGACTATCGCCTTTGACCTCAACCTGGCCGGGGAAGCGGCCATGCACCGAGTCGTAGCGCAGCAAATGGGCATTATCCTCGACGCTGCCGAGATCATTGATCAGCACCGGCTCGATGTCGGTGCGACCGCTTTCGATCATCGCGCGCAGCAATAACCGCCCGATACGGCCAAAACCGTTGATCGCGACTTTAACAGCCATTGGAAACTCCCTGTCGTTGAATAAGTGAGATGATGCGCGGTCTATAGCTTGGCTTTGACCGCGTTGACGATAGCGTCTGGGGTAATGCCGAAATACTCGTATAATTTCTGATACGGGGCGCTGGCGCCGAAACTATGCATCCCGATGAAGGTGCCGTGTTCGCCGAGCACGCTTTCCCAGCCAAAGCCAGCCGCCGCTTCGATGCCGATGCGCGGTGCAGTCCCGAGGACATCGGCGCGGTAAATCGCATCCTGGCGGGCGAAAAGCTCGAAGCTGGGGACCGAAACTACGGCGACGCTAATGCCCTGGGCCGCCAGGCGGTCGCGAGCGATGATGGCCAAACTGACTTCAGACCCGGTAGCGATCAAGGTCGCCTGGCGTGGTCCTTCCGCTTCTGCAGCGACGTAAGCTCCGCTGGCGGCCAGATTATCGGCACCAACGGGGCGCGGCAGGGTCGGCATGGCTTGGCGGCTAAGCACCAGCAGGCTGGGGCCGTCCTTGTGGTGCAGCGCGATATCCCAGCATTCAGCCGTTTCCAGCGCATCACCGGGGCGCATCACCAGTACGTTCGGCATCGCACGGAATGATGCAAGATGCTCAATCGGTTGATGGGTCGGGCCGTCTTCACCAAGGCCAATCGAATCGTGGGTCAAGACGAAAATTGATCGCGCTTTCATCAAGGCGGCGAGACGGATCGCCGGGCGGCAATAATCGGAGAATATAAAGAAGGTGCCGCCGTAAGGGATCAACCCGCCATGCAGGGCCAATCCATTCAAACAGGCCGCCATCCCATGTTCGCGCACACCGTAATGCACGTAGCGCCCGGAATAATCGCCCGGCACCGCGATGCCCATGGATTTCACGAACGTGTTGTTCGATGGCGTCAGATCGGCAGAGCCGCCGATCATTTCAGGAACCACCGGCACCACCGCATCAAGCGCCATCTGGCTCGCTTGACGGGTGGCCAGATTAGGCTTCTCGGCGGCGATTTTAGCACGCAAATTCGCCATCGCTTCGGCATAGGCGGCGGGAAGATCACCGGCCAGGGCCCGATCAAAGTCGGCTTTATGCGGGCTGGTGGCGTGGCGTTTCAGCCAGGCGCGGCGTGTCGCCTCGCCACGCGCACCCGCCGCGCGCCAGGGCTTCAAAATATCATCGGGTACACTGAAGGCCGGCGCG
>JAJZEG010000037.1 GCA_021828605.1 Pseudomonadota bacterium
GCATGATGATCTGCCAGCGATGGATGATGATGATTTGCGCCGGGGCAAACCCTCCTGTCACAAGGCTTTTGACGAGGCGACGGCGATTTTGGCCGGGGATGCGCTGCAAACCCGCGCCTTCGAGGTGTTGGCCGAGCCCGATACTCATTCGGATGCCGAAGTGCGCTGCGAATTGGTGATGGCGCTGGGTAGCGCCTCGGGTGGGCGCGGGATGGCCGGGGGTCAAATGATTGATATGGTCGCCTCCGGCCAGGATTTATCGGCGCATCGGGTCACGCGGTTGCAGGCGCTGAAAACCGGTCGGTTGATCCAGTATAGCGCCGAGGCCGGAGCGATTTTAGGGCGGGCGCCGAGTGCGCAGCGGCACTTGCTCGCGGCCTATGGGCGCGATTTGGGAGCGGCATTTCAAATCGCCGATGATATTCTGGATGCCGAAGGCTCGGATGTGAGCCTCGGCAAAACCGCAGGCAAGGATGCGGCGCAGGGCAAGGCAACCATGGTGGCGGTGTTAGGGATTGAGCGTGCCCGGATGCAGGCCGAGCAGTTGGCGCAGCAGGCCGCAGCCCATTTGGACATGTTTGGCGCGCGCGCGGACCGGCTACGCGCGCTGGCGGCTTTCACTGTCGCACGGCGGAGCTGACGCCGCGATCACGACCGAAGAAACCGGATAGGCCAGGGTCGCTGCGATCTCGACGGTGATGTTTTTGCCCTGAGCGAGGTGGGCGGGGATGATAGCGGCGCCATGGGTCCAGCGGCCATCGGGTTCGGGGTTGTGCCAGCCTTCGGTGAGGGCTGGATGGTCGAGCGGCACCGGCTGACCATCAATGTGCAGGCGGACGATTTTGACGCCCAACCTGCGACGGTCGCGTGGGTCGTTGCCGAGAAAACCGGGGATGGTGCTGCGCGACTGGATATGGGTTGCGCCATCGGGTTGGGTGATGATGGTGATCTCCGGGTCGGGACTGGTGATGATCGCGGCACGCGCGAGGATATCCGCGCGGATGCGCTCGACCACCGGGCCAAACTCGACCAGAGGCGCGCAGGATTTTTGCGCCCGCAGGGCGTCGGCGTCGGCATCAAGCGGGGCGAAATCAGGATGCAACGACACCGCGATACCGGCATTGGCGAAGGCGTCCCGATTGCCGGTGTCGAGATAACTCTCGGCAGCTACGCCTTCGGCATAGAGCACCGCATGCTCGGGCAGTTCGATATGGTAATACGTCATTCGCTTGAGCGCTTGCTGGCGGATGCTATGGCCATTGAGCAGGGCCTTGGCCGGAATCAAATGACCATCGAGCAGGAGCGCGTGATCCGGTGAGACCAGCAAGTCGCGCGCAGGCACGCAATCGGCCAGGGCGTCAGCGCAGATCAATACCGGCTGCACCGAGGCCGGATTGGGGTGGTTTGTCAAATCAACCTGCCGCTGGCCGATCCAGATGATCGGCGCGGTGCCGCCTTCCTGCAGCACGACATGATCATCGGTGGTGAGGTTTTCGACGGCGATTTCGCCGCGCTTGGTCAGAATGCGCGTGTTGGCGGCGAAGCAATTGACGTCGAAACCGATCGCATTGAGGAAGGAGCGATCAAATTTATACATCCGGGCATAGCCCGAGGTCGGGGCATAACCGTTAAAGGCGTCGGCGGAATAGCGCACGCCGGGGGGCGGATTGCCCCAGTCCGAGCGGCTGACACTGGCGAAGCCGATAATGCTGGTGGTGCCGTCATTAAGTGAAAAATAGGGGGTTTGCAGGTTCGAGCTGCTGGAAACCCCGTCGATTTGCAGGGTGCCTGGGCTCAAGAAACGAAAGAAATCCATCGGGCCGAATAAATATTGGCCGGGATTGGCTGACGCGGTTTGGTTATTAAAGCAGACTCGCCCAAGCGCGTGGCTGAGTTCATGTTCGGCGAGGCCGACGAAATCAGTGTATTTATATTTGGCGTTACCTGGCGTGATCGAGGTGCTGTAATTAAAGTTACTCGCATAGGCGGTGTTGATCACGATTGAGCCGCCGATATTATAGGAGGCGGTATAGCCCAGTCCCCAGGCCTGCATCTCGGCTTTGGACACAACCAGACGGCTATTGACGCTGGCGGGCAGGCTGGTGGGGAGAAGAGTGGCGAGACCCGGGTCATGTTGGATCATCTCGGATCGCACCGTCGCGAAATTCTGGTAATAAACTTCCGGCGACCCATAGGCCAAAGCACCCGCCAAGCTCGGCGTGCCGCTCAGATTGCTCAGATTGGCCTGAATGGTAACCGCGATCGGATCGGTGATCAGATTGCCCAGATAAATCGCGGCATACTGCAAGGCCGCGCTGGCGGCGTTGGAAAACGACGCCCCCGGGGCCGCCACGACATCAATGGTCATATGACCGGCAATTTGCGAGTAACCCTGAGAAATTTTGCCGGGCGAGCTGAGCGCGGCAGGGGCGCGGGAGACGGTGTTAACCCCTATTTCGTCATGCAAACGGGGCGCTGCGGAATCACCCACGGTCATCAGGGGCGCCTCAGCGAAGGTCGGGGTGGTCAGCGCGGTTAAATTTTGAGCCGAGAGGGTGGGCAAGGTAATGGTCCCGCCCGCGGCCAGACTAACCGGAGGCGTGAGGTTAGCCTGGTGGGTGATGGTGTGCAATGAGGGGAGAACAATACCGTCGCTCAGTCCTTGTTCCATCACGATACTCCCGCAAATATCTTGGTAAACTGTTCGTGATGTATAGCGGATTGGCGATGCCCTGCAAGCTGAAAACCGGCAGGGTAAGATATTGCAAAATCATAATGATATCGCGTTTATTTCCCGATGATTATGACAGAATCAGGTTATTATTGTTGTTAAAATGACGAATGCAGGATGCGACGGATTTAGTCTGACGGCTCCTCCAAGGTTAACGGCAATGACGCCATCAGAGTCAGTTAGAAAATAATTTACCGCAAGCAGAGTCGTTTTGGGAATCGATCCCTGGGAATGCCGCCAGGCCATTGATCCAAGCAATGGCTACGCGGCCCGGTTGAGCGGATAGGTCAGGCGGGCGGCGAGGCTGATGACGATATTTCCGCCGCGATGAACGCGTGCGGGGATGATCGCTCGGCCATTGGTCCAGCGGCCATCGGGTTCGGCGTCGTGCCAACCTTGGCTCAGGGCCGGGTCGGTGAGCGAAACGGGCTGATCATCGATGGTGAGGCTGGCAATTTTGACACCCAGGCGGCGGCGATCACGCGGGTCGGTCGAGCGCAAAGCAGGGATGGCGGTGCGCGAGCGGATCATCGCGTCGCCATTGGCCAGGATGATGATATGCAATTCAGGATTATCGGTGGTGGTGATAGAGTTGCGCGCCAGGATCCGCGCGCGAACCTGCTCGACCACCGGCCCAGCTTCGACCAAGGGCGCGCAGGATTTTTGCACGCGCATGGCTTGGGCGTCGGCGTGAGGGGGGGCGAAATCAGGATGCAGCGACACCGCGATACCGGCATTTTCGAAAGCGGTGCGATTGCCGGTATCCAGATAGGTTTCAGCAGGCAGGCCTTCGGCCAGCACTACGCCATGCGCCGCCAGTTCGATATGGTAATAGGTGATGCTGGCCCGCTCGATCTGGCGGATCGAGTTACCATTAAGCAGGGCTTTGGCCGGGATCAAATGGCCATCAAGGAACAAAGCATGATCGGGCGAGAGCAACAGATCGC
The DNA here is from genome assembly GCA_021828605.1 of Pseudomonadota bacterium. The sequence goes on from JAJZEG010000037.1 coordinate 3,679, forward strand.
GCGCGGGCATGCCCGGTTCAATCGCATCGGCGGTGATCAGCACCGGAAGAATCTCGGATTTACGCGGATGGTTGGCACTGTCGATGCTACGCTGGCCGATCCAAATGATGGACGCGGTGCCGCCCGTGGCGAGCACGACCATATCGCCGACGGCCAAATGTTCCACGGCCACTTCGCCATGCCGCGCCAGAATGCGGGTGCCCGCAGCGAAGCAATTCAGCGCGTGGTAATTCACATTGAAGCCGAGCGCGTTCATCAAGGTCAGGTCGGTCGGAGTCAAATAGCCCGGCGTGGCGGGCGCCGATCCGCCATTGAACGAATCTTGCGCGAGATATCCCGGAATCGGCGCTGGCGCCTTGCCGACATAATGATAGGTGCCGCCTGCATCCTGGGCGGCGGCCGATTGGCCCCAATCGGTGCGGCTGGGGGTGGCGAAATAAGACAGATTGGTCCGGCCATCATTCACGGAAAAATAGGGCAGCAGCGTGTTGTTGGTGGCCTTAACGCCATCGACCTGCAGCGTGCCGGGCGAAGCGAAGCGGAACAGATTCAACGGGCTGAACACATATCCGACCACACCGGAGCCGCTGGCGGTCTGGGTTCCATCATTTGCCGAAATCCGACCCATCGCGTGGGTCAGCTCATGCAGCGCCAGACCGAAAAAATCAAACTGATTGGCGCCCGGTGTACCGGCACGGCCCTGATTAACCCCGGTTCCGTAATAGAGAGCACCCGCGCTGGCATTATTGAAAATTAATGACCCGGCGACAGTATAATTCCGCCCTTGACTGGCGAAATAAGACGCAGGCACACCCCAGGCCTTGGCCTCGGATACGGCGACTTGGATCTGGCCATAAACCCCGGTTGGCAGGCTGGTGGGCAGCATGCTCGCGATCGATGGGTCGGCATTGGCGATGTATTTATCAACCTTTGCCAGCGACATATAATAGCCGTGATCACTGCCTTCGCCGAGAACCCCGGTGCCGAGACTTCCGGCACTGACTTGCAAAGTGATCGCGACCGGGTTGGTGATGACTTTATCAAGATAAGTCGCGGCATAGGCCAGAGCGTTGGCCATTGAAGCGGGGAGCGCGCTTGATTCATCCAGCACCAAAGTTAGATTACCGGCGACACTGGTGGTAACGTTGGTATAGGTCGGCGTTACGCCGGTCTCCGGGCGAAGCGTACCCGTGGCGAGATTAACGCCGACATTATGGATCGATTTGCTATCGCCTGGCGCGGCGCCCGGGATCAGCACCTGGCTGGCATTGGGGCCAGCATTGGCAAAATCAGTGATCGGGGTGTTTAGATCGGCCAAACTGATCAAGCTGGCGTTGATCAGGTTGGGGCTGGTCAGCGACGATGGTGTGACAGGCGTCAAATGCACCCCAAGCGATACGCCATCATTGCCGATCTGTTCCATCAATTAAACTCCAGGTTAAACTAATACTGAAAAACGTTGTTAATTCGCTTTAAACTAACGTTCTACCGTGTCAACTTTACAATTTTGAGATTCGCTTCGATTGTTGATAATCGGTCGATGTCTTGTTCGCATTCCGTCTGGTTGCCCAGCTGGTTGCCCGCCTGATTGCCCGCCTGATTAATTGTGTTGATCGGGGGCGCGTTGTATTATCGTTGCAGAAAACGCGTTGGACAAACGGGGAGAGCAGCATGAGCGAGATTTTGGTGGTGACGGTGAATGAAGTTGCCGGGGCGCGGATTTCGCGGGTGATCGGGCCGGTATTCGGCACCTCGGTGCGCAGCCGCTCGATTGTGGGCAATTTTGTCGGCGGGTTGCGCGCGATGTTTGGTGGCTCGCAGGAAGGCTATGCCGGTATGGTGAGCCAAACCCGCGATCAGGCTCTAACGCAACTCCGCGCCCATGCGGTCTCGTTGGGCGCTAACGCGGTGGTCGGGATGCGGTTTGACTCCGGCGAATTCGATGCAGGGCAGGGTCAAGCGATGAACGAAGTCACCGCTTATGGCACCGCCGTTATTCTGACGCCCGACGCGTGACGGCCTGGCTGCTCACCGTTATCTGGGCCCAAACCGGGTCTTTGAGTTGGGCAATGAATGCGGCATGCGCTGACGCTTCGGCCTCGGACACGCCGACCAAGCGCAAGGTGCGATCAGCGATCGCGGCATAATGCACGCTGGCAGCTTGCAGGTCGGCACTCTCCAAATCAAGTCCGCGCTGCCGCCCGCCGGTGAGTTCCACATAGACCGCGGCGAGGAGTTTGCAATCGAGCAGTGCGTTATGGGTGGTGCGCGCGGACAGATCAATCGTGAAGCGGCGGCAGAGCGCATCGAGGCTGTTAGGCAGGCCGGGAAACCGGGTTTTGGCCAAGGCGAGCGTGTCAATCATCCGGGCGCGGTCGAGGCCAGGGCGCTGGATCCGGGCAAGCTCCGCGTCCAGAAAGCCAAAATCGAAGCTAGCATTATGCGCGACCAGCGGCGCATCGCCAAAAAAATCGAGCATTTGATCGGCGATGGCCGCAAAAATCGGTTTGCCGGCAATATCGGCGTTGCTAATCCCATGAATCCGGGTTGCATCGCTCGGAATATCGCGCTCGGGATTGACCAGCACGTGAAATATCTCGCCGGTCGGCAGGTCGTTATGCAGTTCAATCGCCGCAATTTCGATCACCCGGTCGCCATGCAGCGGATCAAGGCCAGTTGTTTCGGTATCAAATAAAACGGAGCGGGTCATCGGCGGATGGTGGGCGGTGCGACCGAGTCGGGGCAAGCGTTGAAGTCGGGGCAAGCGTTGAAATAACGATTGCCGGCGAGCAAACGGCGCAGCTGGCGATAGGTATGATGGTGCGACAGGCCGGTGCGGAGTGTCACATCAGCGCGACGAATTTTTTCCGCATCCGGCATTTGCAACGCAATGATGGCGCTGATTTCGGCATCGCTCAGGCCGCGCGCGCGCACCCGGGCGCGTTGGATCGCCAGGGGGGCAGAGACGGTGAGGGTGAAATCCGTATACCGGTCGGCGCCGGTTTCAAATAAAAGCGGAATATCAAGCACCACCCCGCGCGCATGGCGGCGCTGGGCGGCGGCGATGCAGCGTCGTTGGGCGCAGCGCACCAGCGGGTGGATCAGTCTTTCAAGGCGGCGCTTGGCGGATGGATCAGCAAGAATGCGCGCGCGCAAGCCAGCGCGGTCAAGCCGGTGGTTGCGCACAGTGCCAGGAAACGCGGCCTCGATAGCAGGCAACGCTGCGCCGTGCGGCGCTTGCAGGGCGCGGACGGTGGCGTCCGCATCGAAAATCACCCAGCCATGCCGGCGCAACATCGCAGCGACCGTCGATTTGCCCATGCCAATGCCGCCGGTAAGGCCGATGATGCGCATCGTCAGTCGAGCAAATCAGCGGCGACAATGCGATAGAGTTCGGCATCGACGCGCGGAGTAACGCCGAACCAGGCGGCGAAGCCGGGCACCGCCTGATGCAGCAACATGCCCAGCCCTTCGACCGGGCGTAACCCGGCAACGGCGGCGGCGGCGAGCAAGGGCGTTTGCAGCGGCGCATAAACAATGTCGGCCACCGCCATGCAAGCGGGCGCGCGATCAAGCGGCAAATCAAGCGGGGCGTGGCCGGTCATGCCCAGGCTGGTGGTGTTGATCAGCAGCGCATGATCGGCCAGGGCCCCAGCGCGCTGTGACCAGTCGAGCGCTGCCGCGTTGAATTCACGCGCCAAATTTTGCGCGCGCTCGGGGCTGCGATTGCAAAAACTCACGTTCACCCCCTGATCGAGCAAGGCCGCACCAATCGCCCGCGCCGCCCCGCCTGCGCCCAGGATCAAAGCCGGGCCTGCGCGCGGATCGACATGATGGGCGCGTAAATTAGCGAGAAAGCCGAGCCCATCGGTGTTCGATCCCATGATCGCGCCATCGGTAAATTGCAGCGTGTTGACGGCACCCGCGCGGACCGCGCTGTCCTCAAGCCGGGTGCAAAGCGCCAGCGCCGCTTCCTTATGCGGGATCGTCAAATTAGCCCCGGCAAAGCCCATCCGGCTCAGCGCCAGCAGGCTTGACGCCAAATCAGCGGGTGCGACGGCGAGCGGCAGGTACGCGCCGTCGATATGGTGGCGGGCCAGCCAGGTGCCATGCAAACGCGGCGAGCGCGAATGCGCAACCGGCCAGCCAATGATCCCGGCGAGCCGGGCATTTCCAGTGAGCAGCATGCGCTTAGTGAATCACGGCATGGCCCGCGCGGCAAGCATGGGTTTAGCGGTCGATCATACCGCTAAACCCGCGCATGGCGTTTGTCAGGCAGCAAGGCGGCGCAGGAAAAACTCGGCATCGCCGAATTGCGACGTCAGCATGGTCAGGCGTTTGAAATAATGCCCGGCTTTATACTCCATGGTGACACCAATGCCGCCATGCAACTGAATCGCCTGCTGACCAACGAAGCGGGCGGCCTTGCTCACCGCCGCTTTGGCCATGGCAACGGCTTCGCTGCGTTCGCTTGCATTGTCACTCGCCGCACTAAGAGCCGCATAAATCGCCATGCTGCGCGCCTGCTCGACCGCAACGGTCATGTCGACGGTGCGATGCTGCAACGCCTGGAACACCGAAATCGCCACACCGAACTGCTTGCGGGTTTTCATATAGTCGACGGTCATCGCGATCAGCGCATCCATCGCCCCCACCGCTTCGGCACAAATCGCCGCAATGGCTTCATCGGCGGCGCGTTCGAGCAGCTCGATGCCGCCGAGGTTAGCACTGGCCGGAACCCGCACGCTCGCAAGCGATATTTCCGCACCCGGCGTCAAATCCTGCATTTTATAGCCACGGCGCGAGATGCCCGGCGCATTGGCGTCGATCAGGAACAGGCCAATCCCATGGCGGTCCCGATTTTTACCCTCGATGCGCGCACTCACAATCAGCCTATCGGCAGAATCGCCGCCAAACACCACGGTTTTATCGCCTTCGAGAATGAAATGCTCGCCATCGCGCTTGGCGCTGGTGGTGACATCATGCAAATCATAGCGCGAATGACGTTCAGTATGGGCCACCGCGACAATCGCCTCACCCGCCGCGAGTTTCGGAACGATACTGTCGCGCACGGCATGATTTTCAGTATGACGCAATAGAGCACCAGCAAATACCGTGCTCGCTAAATAAGGCTCTAACGCCAAAGCGCGACCGATTTGTTCCATCACGATCATGGTTTCCACCGGGCCGCCGCCAAAGCCGCCATGGTCTTCGCTGAACGGCAGAGCGAGCAATCCGGCCTCCGCATATTCGGCCCAAATCGCGCGGTCGAACCCGCCAGGGGCGCTGGCATAATGCTTGCGCTTTTCAAAATCGCCATAGCGGTTGGCGAAGAGTTTGGTCACGCTGTCGCTGAGCAGGCGTTGTTCGTCGGTGAAATCGAAATCCATGATGCAGATCCTGGGTGTTGAAGGGGCGGAAAAAATCAGAAGCCGAGAATCGCCTTGGCGATGATGTTGCGCTGGATTTCGTTCGAGCCGCCATAGATCGAAATTTTACGCCAGTTGAAATAAGTGGGGGCGGCGAACGCGGCATCATCCGGGCCGATGCCCATCTCGTTGCTGGCATCTTCGGGTTCGCCGGATCCCTGGAACGGCATCGCTAACGGGCCGACCACCTCCATCAGCAATTCGGTGGTGGTTTGCTGGATTTCCGAGCCTTTGATTTTCAGGATCGAGGAGCGCGGATCAGGCACGCCATGCTTGCCCGATTTGCGGGCATCCGAGAGGATGCGCAGCTGGGTGATTTCGAGGGCTTTCAAATCAACATCAACCTCGGCCAGCTTTTGACGAAACCAGGGCGCATCGATCAATTTGCCATCACCCGCACGCTCCAAGCCTGCCAGCTCACGCACCCGGCGCAAGCGTTGCTTGGAGGCGCCAACCCGGGCGATGCCGGTGCGTTCATTGCCGAGCAGGAATTTGGCGTAATCCCAGCCCTTATTTTCCTCGCCAACCAAATTCTCAGCCGGCACCTTCACCTCATCAAACCAGACCTCATTGACCTCATGGCCACCATCGATGAGCTGAATCGGCCGCACCGTGATGCCGGGCGTTTTCATATCGACCAGAATGAACGAAATACCTTCCTGCTTTTTCGCCGCCTGCGGGTTGGTGCGCGCAAGCACGAAAATCCAGTCGGCAAATTGCGCCAGGGTGGTCCAGGTTTTCTGGCCATTGATGATATAAAAATCACCCTCGCGACGGGCGGTGGTTTTCAGCCCCGCCAAATCCGAACCAGCACCCGGTTCGGAGAAACCCTGACACCACCAGATATCGATATTGGCCGTGGCTGGCAGGAATTTTTTCTTTTGCTCATCGCTGCCGAAGGTCGCGATCACCGGGCCAACCATCGAGACATTGAACGGCAAAGGCTGCGGCGCCGGGGCTGATTGCAGTTCTTCGAGCAGGATATATTCCATCACCGGGCTCCAATCCTGCCCGCCCCAGGCGCGCGGCCAATGCGGCACCGCCCAGCCTTTTGCATTCAATTTTTGTTGCCAATCAACAATGGCTTGCTTGCCGATTTCGCGGCCTTCGATCATGTTTTTTTGCACGTCTGACGGTAGATGATCGTGAATGAATTGGCGCACCTCGTCGCGAAAGGCGCTTTCTTCGGGAGAGAAGCTGAGTTCCATGGTGATTTCCTCTCAGACGATTTCAAATAAGCCAGCAGCACCCTGGCCGCCGCCAATGCACATGGTAACGACCACGCGTTTCGCACCCCGCCGCTTGCCTTCAATCAAGGCGTGGCCGGTCATCCGCGCGCCACTCATGCCAAACGGATGCCCAATCGAAATCGAGCCGCCATCAACATTGAGCTTGTCATGCGCAATCCCAAGCTTGTTAGCGCAGTATAAAACCTGGCTGGCGAAGGCTTCGTTAAGTTCCCACAAATCAATATCATCAATGCTCAGCCCGTGGCGCTTGAGCAAACGCGGAATGGCATAGATCGGGCCGATCCCCATTTCATCCGGCTCGCAGCCCGCAACCACGAAGCCCCGGAAAATCCCCAGCGGGGTAAGGCCGCGCCGTGCCGCTTCGGCATCCGACATCATCACGCAGGCGGAGGCGCCATCGGAAAGCTGGCTGGCATTGCCTGCGGTGATGAATTTATCCTCGCCGCGCACCGGCTTGAGTTTGGTCAAACCTTCCAGATTAGTGTCGGGTCGGTTGCCCTCATCCTGACGCAAGGTCACCTGCTCATGGGTGATTTCCTTGGTCTCCTTATTCTCCACCGCCTTGGTGGTGGTGACCGCGATGATTTCCTGGTCAAACCGGCCCGCTTGCTGACCGGCGGCGGTGCGGCGCTGGCTTTCCAGCGCATACTCATCCTGCATCGCGCGAGTGATGTTGTAGCGCGCCGCGACAATATCGGCGGTCTCAATCATCGGCATATACACAGCGGGTTTGTGCTCGCGCAGCCAAGGATCGATTGAGCGGTCGCCGCCAATCGGGCTCGCGGTCAGGCTGATCGATTCCAGCCCACCCGCCACCACAACCGGCGCGCCTTCGACCATGATCTGATGCGCCCCTAACGCAATCGCCTGCAAGCCCGAGGAGCAAAAACGGTTCACCGTCATGGCGGCGGCATTGACATTAATCCCCGCGCGCACCGCAGCGAGGCGCGCCACATTGCTGCCGGTGGTGCCTTCGGGGGTCGCACAGCCGAGAATGACATCCTCGATTTCATCCGGCGCCACCTTCGCCCGGCTCAATGCCTCGCGAATGGCGAACGCGCCGAGCGTCGGGCCGGTGGTAATATTGAAGGCACCACGAAAGGCTTTGCCAATCGGGGTGCGGGCGGTGGCGATAATGACGGCTTCAACCATAAAAGGCTCCTGAGGTTAGGCGCGAGATTTGGATATTTCTTCGGCGGCGAGTTCCTTGCGGGAAAACTTGCCAACCGAGGTTTTCGGCAGAGTATCACGAAATTCGAGCGCGCTCGGCATTTCGTGGCGGCCCAATTTATCAGCGAGAAAATCGCGCAGCTGCTCAAGCGTAAACGCCTCAGCCCCCGGCTTGAGGGTGATAAAGGCTTTGGCCGATTGGCCGCGATACGGATCGGGGATGCCAACCACAATCACCTCGGCGATGGCGGGATGTTCGTACATCGCAGACTCGATCACCGTCGGATAAACATTAAAGCCACCCGACAGGATCATATCTTTTTTGCGATCAACGAAAAACACCATGCCATTGTCATCGATGCGCCCGATATCGCCGGTCAAAAAATGACCATCAATGAAACTTGCCGCATTTTCCTCAGGCTTGTTCCAATAGGCTTTGAAAATGTTAGGGCCCTTGACCCGCACCTCGCCGACCTCGCCATACGGCAGCACCCGGGTTGGATCATCAAGGGCGACCACATCGAGCAAAACACCCGGCAGCGGCATGCCCGCCGAGCCGGGGATGAACAAGCCGTCGAGTAAATTACCCGTACCCGCCGAGGCGGTTTCGGTCATGCCCCAGCCGCCGCCCAGCCGCATGCCGGTGATGCGCTCAAAACGCTGACCGACTTCAACCGGCAGCGGCGCACCGCCTGACCCCACCAACAGCAGCGAAGACAAATCGCGCTGCTCCAAATCGGGGATGTTCGCCAGCGCGATCCACATGGTGGGCACGCCAGGGAAATAGCTCGCTTTATTAACCTCGATATCATGCAGGGTGGTTTGCGGATCAAAGCGCAGCCGGAGCAGGAGTTCACTGCCGCGCGAAAGCTGCAACAACAACAGCACCACCAGCGCATAAATATGAAACAAGGGGAGTACGCAAATCGCCCGCAACCGGGTGCCGCGTGGGAAACGTCCTTGGCCATCAATGAAAGCTTCGTAAATCGCGACCGAGGCGCGCAAGGTCGCGTGCGTATGCATCGCCCCTTTTGGCAGGCCAGTGGTGCCGCCGGTATATTGCAGCAACGCCAGATCATCGGGGTCGATGTTCGGCAAAACCTGCTGATCGGTTCGGCCCGCGTCGCGCAGCTTATCGAGGGTGATAATCCGGGCATCCCCGCTCGGAATCGGCGGGTGCGGCAGGCCAGGGATCGCGCCGTAGGCCGCGTCATCGGCGACAATCAAATGATCAAGCTCACCGCGCGCGAGCAGCCTTTCGCCCATCGCCAGCATCGGGCCGATATTGGTGCAAACCAGAATCCGCGCGCCGGAATCATGAAGCTTATGCGCCAGCTCTCGCTCGGCATCGAGCGGCGAGAGATGCACCACCACCAGTCCGGCGGTGAGCGCGCCGAAAAAGCAAAATGGATGGGCCGGCGTGTTCGGCAAATAAAGGGCAATCCGTGCGCCGGGATCCGGCTTTAGCGTGAGCAACCCGTGCGCGACTTCATCAAACGCGCTGCCCAGCGCGGTAAAGCTGATTTTATGGCCGCGATAATCAAGCGCCGGGTCAGCGCCGAACTCGGCGATGGTGCGCCCGATCATCGCCGGAATCGTCTCGCGCGGCGGCGTCAAATCCCAGGGGAGATTATTCGGATAATTGGCCTCCCAGGGATAAGGCCGCGCGCTCATTCGGCGGCTGCTTGCGCGGGTCCGGTGAAAGCCGCGAAGCCTTTGCCTGCGCCCGCCAGCGATTTCAGCAAAGTCGCCGGGGCCAGACCCGGATCCTTGATCATCGCGGCATAATGCTCAAGCCGCTCAACGATGGTGGACAATCCGACCAGATCGGCATGGAAACACGGACCGCCGCGCCAAACCGGCCAACCATAGCCGTAAACCCAGACCACATCGATATCCGACGGGCGGATCGCGATGCCCTCTTCGAGTATCCGCGCCGCCTCATTGATCATCGGATAGGTCATCCGTTCGAGGATTTCCTGATCGCTGATCGCGCGGCGGGTGATGCCGAGCTTGGCCGAAGTTTCGATAATCAGTTTTTCCACCACCGGATCGGGCGTGGGCGTGCGGCTGCCATTTTCATAAACATAATAGCCGCTGCCGGTCTTCTGGCCGAACCGACCTTGTTCACAAAGCGTATCGGAAATTGGCGCGGTTACGCCGCGATGTTTCCTGATCCGCCAGCCAACATCCAAGCCCGCCAAATCGCCCATCGCGAACGGTCCCATCGGGAACCCGAACTTCAAAATCACCGCATCAACCTGCTGGGGCAGCGCGCCTTCGAGCAGCAGGCGTTCGCATTCAGTGGTGCGCCGGGCCAGCATCCGGTTGCCGACGAACCCATCGCAATTCCCGACCACCACCGGCACCTTGCCCATCGCCTTGCCAATCGCAATCGCGGTCGCGATCGCCTGATGCGAGGTCGCCTCACCACGCACGATTTCCAGCAATTTCATCACGTTGGCGGGCGAGAAAAAATGCATCCCCAACACATCTTGCGGACGCTTGGTGGCGGATGCGATCGCATCGACATCGAGCGTCGAGGTGTTGGTGGCGAGCAGCGCGCCGGGCTTGGCATGATCGTCGAGCTTGGCGAAAATCTGCTTCTTCAGCTCCATTTCCTCAAACACCGCCTCGATAACCACATCCGCCTCGGCGAGGGTCGACCAATCGGTGGTGCCGGAAAACAACGCCATGCGCTTCTCGGTGGTGCCTTCGGGCAGCGCGCCGCGCTTGACCGAAATCGCGTAGGTTTCGCGCACCCGCTCCAGGCCCCGGGTGAGCGCCGCCGCGTCGGTCTCGACCAGGGTGACCGGAATTCCGGCATTGGCGAAATTCATCGCGATGCCACCACCCATGGTGCCGCCACCGAGCACGGCAGCGCGGATGATTTTCGTGGGCTTCATGTCCGGCCCGATGCCAGGGATTTTCTGCGCCTCGCGCTCGGCGAAAAACAGATGGCGTTGCGCGCGCGACTGATCGCCAACCACCAATTTCATGAATAAATCGCGCTCAGCGGCGAGGCCCGCATCGAACTCCAGCATGAACGCATTGCGCACCGCTTGCACGCAGGCGGCAGGCGCTTCCATACCCTTAAGC
>JAJZEG010000288.1 GCA_021828605.1 Pseudomonadota bacterium
ATGGTCTCGCCCGCATTAAAGCGGATCATGATGTCGCCGATCCGCACGGTCTGGGCAATTTGGCTACGCAAATGCATCTCGATCCGATGCAAAACCGGGTTCCAGATGATTTGATGGGTGAAATTTTCCACAATGAAATCGGCGTCTGCCTCGCGGTTCAAGCGCGTCAGCAGGTTCAAATTGAACCGCGCGGTCACGCCCGCGGCATCATCATAGGCCGGGATCAAGCGCGCGGGTGATTTCTCCAAATCAACCCCGATAATCAACGAGCCCTGCGCCCCGAGCTGCGCCTTGGCGCGCGCCAGAAACATCAGCGCTGCCTCGGGCTCCAAATTACCAATGGTTGAGCCTGGGAAAAATCCAATTCGTGCCGCGCCGATCGCGCGCGGCAGCGTCACCGGCTGCATGAAATCAGCAGCCACCGGCACCACCTCAATATGCGGATGGCTGCGAGCCATGCGCGCGTGCAGCGCTTCGAGTGCCGCCTCGGCGATATCGATGGGCACATAGCGCGCGGGGGCGAGGGCCGGGATCAACAAAGCCGCCTTCGCCTCATCGCTCGCGCCATATTCGATCAAATCAGCGCCCGTAGGCAGAAGCTCGGCCAATTCCTGAGCTATTTGGCGCAAAATCGCGGTTTCGCTGCGGGTCAAATAATATTCGGGCAGATTGGTAATCGCGTTGAACAAGGCGCAGCCTTGCGCATCGTAAAATAATTTTGGCGGCAGGGTTTTCGGCGTGGCGGTTAATCCCGACAATGCCGCGATCCGCACCGGATCATCCGCGATGTCATTCAGCCGTGCGCGCTGGGCCCGTTCCATGCGTAATAATTCCATGCTCAACAATCCCGCGCCAGCCGCAATCCGGAAAATTGCCAGCGTTTATCGGGGTGAAAGAAATTTCGGTAGCTCGCGCGCTCATGCCCGGCTGGCGTCGCCGCCGAGCCGCCGCGCAGCACCATCTGATTGATCATGAATTTTCCATTATATTCCCCAATCGCCCCCGCTGGCGGCCGAAATCCCGGATAGGGCCGATAGGCGCTCTCGGTCCATTGCCACACCGACCCGACCATCGCGTTCAAGCGCGGATCGCCCGAGGCCGCTTCCCACTCCGCCTCGCTCGGCAAGCGCGCGCCTGCCCAACGCGCCAAGGCATCGGCCTCATACCAGGAGATATGCACAAGCGGTGCCCACGGCTCAATCAAAGCCTCGCCGCCCGGCCCAAATCCGCGCCATTCGCCATCGACCTGCCGCCAATAAAGCGGCGCACGCCAGCCTGCTTCCTGCATCAGCGCCCAGCCATCCGCCATCCATAGGCTCGGCGTCTGGTAGCCGCCATCGGCGATGAAATCGCGCATCATCCCACAGCGCACCACCGAGCGCGCCAAGGCGTAGGGTTCCAGCCAGACCTTATGGCGCGGTGTTTCATTATCAAAATGAAAATTTTTGCCCCGATGCCCGATTTCGACCAACCCGCCGTCAAATTGCTCCCAATGCTCAAGCGCATCGTCGCGGTCATCGACGGGCAGACGCCAGCCGGGAATCGCTGCGGGCAGCAGAGGATTTTGCGAAAAAGCGTGGGTGATATCGGTGATCAGCAATTCCTGATGTTGCTGCTCATGATTGAGCCCCAGTACCACCAGGTCGGTCACTTCAGGGCTTGCGTTGGTCAATAAATCCCGCATCGCCCGATCCACATGCGCCCGATAATCGCGCACTCTCGCCGCATCGGGCCGGGTGATCATGCCGCGCGCCCCGCGCGCCTGGCGCGGCCCCACCGCCTCGTAATAGGAGTTGAACAAAAACCCGAAATCCGGATCAAACACAGTGTAATCAGGCAGGGATGCGCACAGCACGAAATGCTCAAAAAACCAGGTGGTATGGGCCAGATGCCATTTCGCCGGGCTGGCATCCGGCATCGATTGCAGCGCCTGATCCTCGGCGCTGAGCCCTGCCGCCAATCGGTCGCTCTGCGCGCGCACCGCGATGAAGTGCCGCAGCAGCTCTGGCGCCGTCACTGAAGCCCTGGTCACCTGCATATCCATCGATTGCGTTTCCCTGATCGTTCAATCCGGCTTGTGCCGCATCATATCAACACGCCGCAGGCGCAGCACAAGATATCGATCAGGTTCGCCGCCTTATCGATTAGTCAAGGTTTGATGTACCCAAATCCATGCTGTTCGAGCTGCACAATCCTGATCACCCCGGCAGGCACAATCACCGGTTGAGGCAACAGAGCTGGCATATGTCCCAATTTCCGTGCCATCGCCTCCATCGTATTGTGGCAGGCGTCGAACTCGACCCCTTCGGCGGCGATCGATTCGATCCGCTTGGCCTCCGGACTATGCGCGAGCAGCATTTTCAAGCCAGGACCAAATGCCACGACCACGATCTGGATTTTATCCGGTCCCATGTAATCGAGCATGTTTTGCACATTGTTCAACACCAACCCCCAGCGCTGCGGCTTATCCTGATCGACCTGGATTACCACATGCGCGCGCGCGAACGGATGCTGTTGCAAAAAGCTCGGCTGGCTGAAGTTAAAATTCTTCAACATTGACGGGTTGGCATGCGCCACCCCGACACTCCCGCAGGCGAAGAGCGCGATGGCCCATCGGCGCAAATTCTTCATAATTATTTCCCCCCTGGTTGCTGAATGTGAACGATACTTAGTTTACTGCCCCGATGCAAAGCAGCCCGGCGCAGGTGCCAATGGCGATCCGCACCGTTTCCGGCTAGCGCTTGATCATGAACGACGCGCCAGAGCCAATCACCCCGCAAAATCAATTTCTGCGCCGCGCCGTTTTATTGGCCGGTATCCTGCTGATCGCGAGTAATTTGCGCCCGGCGATTACCTCGGTCTCGCCGGTGCTCGGCCTGTTGCGCGCGCAATTCGGCCTCAACGCCTATGGCGAAACCGCTCTGGCCACGATCCCGGTGGTCTGTTTCGCCGCCTTCGCGCCGATGGCCCTGCCGTTGCAACGCTGGCTCGGCGTCGAGCGCACCACCCAATGGTTGCTGATCGCGCTGGTCGCTGGTTTGGCGCTCCGCCTGACCGGTGGTGCGGTCAGCTTGTTCGGTGGCACCGCGCTCGCCACCGCTGCCTTGGCGATGGGTAATGTGCTGCTGCCTGCCATTGTCAAACGGGATTTCCCGCATCGGGTCGGGCTGGTCACCGGCCTCTATGTCACCGTGCTGAACGCTGCCGCTGCCACCGGCTCGGCGATTGCCGTGCCGCTCGCGCGCCAAGCGGGTTGGCGCGCCGCCCTCGGCTTTTGGCTGATCCCGGCGATTGCCGCCGCTCTGATCTGGCTGCCGCAATTGCGCCATAGCGCGCATCGGTTGAAACTCGCCCATCGCAGTGGCGCCTTCGCCCGGTTGGGCCGCCAGAAACTCGCCTGGCAGGTTGCGATTTTCATGGGCATGCAGTCGATGGGGTTTTACTCGATCCTGTCCTGGTTGCCGAGTATTCTGCGCGCCCATGGTGTGGGTTCGGTGCAAGCGGGCCTGATGCTGTCCTCGACCATGCTGATCGCAATCCCGATCTCATT
>JAJZEG010000148.1 GCA_021828605.1 Pseudomonadota bacterium
TGATCGCGGCGGCGATCCCAAGCCCACCGCCGGGTTTCAGCGGGTGGTGCAGCGCGCCGCCATCCATGTGCAATCCTCCGGCCGCGATGAAGTGACCGGCGCCAATGTGCTGGTTGCCCTGTTCTCCGAGCGCGAGAGCCATGCGGTGTTCTTTTTGCAAGCCCAGGACATGACCCGGCTGGATGCGGTGAATTTCATCAGCCACGGCATCGCCAAATCGCCGGGCCGCTCGGTGCCGCGCACCCCCCAGGGCCAAACCGAAGGCGAAGCCAATGAGGCGGAAGCCAAACCCAAGCGCGGCGCCGATGCGCTGGCTAATTACTGCGTCAATCTGAACAAAAAGGCGCAGTTGGGCAAAATCGATCCGCTGATCGGTCGCGAAACCGAAATCGAGCGCACCATCCAAATTCTCTGTCGCCGCAGCAAAAATAATCCGCTGTTCGTCGGCGATCCGGGGGTCGGTAAAACCGCCATCGCCGAAGGCTTGGCCAAGCGCATCGTCGATGACGAAGTGCCGGAAGTTCTCGCGAAATCAACTATTTACGCCCTGGATATGGGCGCCCTGCTCGCGGGCACCCGCTATCGCGGCGATTTCGAGGAGCGGTTGAAGGCGGTGGTGACCGAGCTTGAGGCCCTGCCCGGCGCGGTGTTGTTCATCGATGAAATCCACACCGTGATCGGCGCGGGCGCCACCTCGGGCGGGGCGATGGATGCGTCCAATCTGCTCAAGCCCGCTTTGGCGTCCGGCGGCCTGCGCTGCATCGGCTCGACCACATATAAAGAGTTCCGCACCTATTTTGAAAAGGATCGTGCGCTGGTGCGCCGGTTCCAGAAAATCGATGTGCACGAACCCTCGATCGATGATGCGATAAAAATCCTGCGCGGCCTGAAAACCGCTTATGAAAAACATCACAAAGTCCGCTATACCGATGAAGCGATTCGCGCCTCGGTCGAGCTGTCGGCCAAATATATTCATGATCGTAAATTGCCCGACAAGGCGATTGACGTGATCGATGAGGTCGGCGCGTCGCGGATGCTGCTGCCGGAGAACAAACGCCGGAAAACCGTGACCTTGCGCGATATCGAGGAAATCGTCGCGAAAATCGCCCGGATCCCGCCGAAATCGGTCTCCGCCGATGATAAGGAAACGCTGCGCACCCTGGAGCGTGACCTGAAATCGATGGTGTTTGGCCAGGATACCGCGATCAGCGCGCTCTCCACCGCGATCAAGCTGGCCCGTGCCGGCTTGCGCGATGCCGAAAAGCCGATTGGCTGTTATTTGTTCTCAGGCCCGACCGGCGTTGGTAAAACCGAGGTCGCGCGGCAACTGGCGAGCACGCTCGGGATCGAACTCACCCGCTTCGACATGTCCGAATATATGGAGCGCCATTCGATCAGCCGATTGATCGGCGCGCCACCCGGCTATGTCGGCTTCGATCAAGGCGGCTTGCTGACCGATGCGATCGACCAGCACCCGCATTGTGTGCTGCTGCTCGATGAAATCGAAAAGGCACATCCAGACCTGTTCAATATTTTGCTGCAAGTGATGGATCACGGCAAACTGACCGATCATAACGGCAAAAACGTCGATTTCCGCAACGTAATCCTGATCATGACCACCAATGCCGGGGCTGCGGACATGGCCAAGGCGGCGATTGGCTTTGGCCGGGTGTCGCGCCTCGGCGAGGATGACGAAGCGATCAAGCGGATGTTCACCCCCGAGTTCCGCAACCGGCTCGATGCGGTCATTCCCTTCGCCGGGCTGACGCCGGAAGTGGTGGCACAGGTGGTGGAAAAATTCGTGATGCAGCTCGAAGCCCAGCTGGCGGATCGCAATGTTACCATCGAGCTGTCCTCGGCTGCAAAAGAATATCTGGCCGAGCGTGGCTATGATCCGCTGAATGGGGCCCGCCCGTTGGCACGGGTCATCCAAGAGCTGATCAAGAAAAAGCTCGCCGAGGAGTTGCTGTTCGGCAAGCTTGCCAGCGGCGGATCGGTCAAGGTGACCATGCGCGATGGCGACTTGGCGTTCGATTTCGCCGAAGCCAGCAAACCCGCTCTCCCGCGCCCCGAAAGCGGCGAGGAAGAACAAACGCCACAAGAGGCCCAGTAAAAGCCTCGTAGCGCGACCTATCCCGCCCCTAGCGCTGTTGTTTAGCGGGAAACTCTATTCAAT
Source organism: Pseudomonadota bacterium (assembly GCA_021828605.1). Next base: position 2,177 of record JAJZEG010000148.1, read on the forward strand.
CAAATGATCTCATTTGATTGAATGTTGCCCTAGCCCCGCGCAAATCGCGCGGGGCAGCAAGGCGCGGTTGAGCGTATAAAAATGCAAATGCCGTACACCCTCGGCGCGTAATCGTTGGCACATCAGCAGCGCGAAGCCGATGGCAAATCGCTCGCGCTCCGCAGGCACCTCATCCAACCCGTCAAGCGCGCGATTGAACGCGTCTGGAATCTTGAGCCCGCAGCGTTGCGAGAAGTTCCGCAGCTGCGCCACATTCACAATCGGCATAATCCCCGGAATCATCGGCGCGGTAATCCCGGCAGCAACGGCTTGATCGCGCAGCCGCAAAAACGATTCGGCGTCGAAGAAAAAATTGGTCAGGATCTGGTCGGCCCCCGCATCAATTTTCGCCTTCAAATACGCCAAATCGGCACCAATCCCCCGTGAATCAGGATGCCCATCTGGATAGGCCGCGACCGAAACAGTAAACGGCGCCACGGTTTTTAACGCCGCGACCAATTCCTGCGCATTGGCAAATCCATCCTTGTGCGGGGTGAATTTTTCGCCCGCGCGCGGCGGATCTCCGCGCAGCGCCACGATATGGCGCAATCCAGCCTGCCAAAACCGCTGAGCAATCGCGAGCGTGGTCGCCCGATCAGCATCAACACAGGTTAAATGCGCCGCCGTCGGAATCCCGGTCTCCGCCGCAATCGCTGCGGCGGTGGCCTCGGTATAATCCTGCGTGGTCCCGCCCGCCCCATAAGTGATGGTCACGAAGCGCGGCGCCAGACCCGCCAAATCACGCATCGTCGCCCATAATGCCGCACGCGCATTTTCGCTCCGGGGTGGAAAAAACTCGAACGATACCGCTAAATCAGCCGTCATCGCGCTGCTCCAAAGCCGGTTCCAGCCGGTCTTGAGGTGCGCCCGCCTGACGCGCACAAGCCTGGGCCAGCCACACATTAACCGTCAATGCCCCGCCGGCCAGCGCAACCGGCGGCGCGGCCACCAACCCCGCCGCTTGAAACCAGCCGAGCATTTGCGCATCACTAAAACCCAATCGCGCATGGGCGTGGCTGGTGCGTAGCGCCTCATGATCATGCGGCGCAAAATCGATTACCAGCATGCGCCCGCCTGGGCTCAAGAGGCGCGCCGCCTCGGCAATCGCGGCTTGCGGTTGCTGCGCGTAATGCAGCACCTGGTGAATAATCACCACGTCAGCACTGCCATTCAGCAGCGGCAGCGCGAACATATCCCCCTGCCGCAGCTCGACATGCGCCAAGGCCGCCACCAAATCCGGCCGCGCCAATTTCGCCCGCGCGTGGCGCAGCATTTCCGGACTACGATCAATGCCAATCACCAGCCGCGCCAACCCGCCAAACAGTT
>JAJZEG010000387.1 GCA_021828605.1 Pseudomonadota bacterium
GCGCCATAGCTAATGTCATCGCCACCGACGATCGAGACCACCACGTCCTTGCGCTCGGCCAGAATGGTCGGCAAGGCGCGCATCAGCACGTGAAAGCCGCGATAGGGTTCCAGATTGCGGGCCACGAAGGTGATCAGTTTTTGTTTCGGCGTGACGCTGAGCGGGCCGATGGTTAGTTTTTTGCGGCGAATATCCGGGTTGGGGGCGCAGATTTGGAGATCGACCCCCTCCTGAATGATCGACATGCGCGCGCGCGCCCAGGCCGGGTAGGTGCTCCATTGCCAGTGGGTCGGGGTCTGGCCGTATTGTTCAAGCCCGATCGCCAGATGATTGACCCCGTTTTTCGCACGCACCGCGCCGAACCGCTCGGTCGGCATCGGGAATTCGGGGTCGAAATTCACATCCGTGCCATCGATCCGGTAATAGAACTCGAAATAACCGAGAATCGGCACGCCGGGAAATATATCCGGCAGATTGAGCAATTCGCCCCAGCCGTGATGGCCGAGAATAATATCCGGCTCAAAGCCGAGGGCTTTGATTTGCCGCGCGCCATTATAGGCGGATTCCGCCCGGCGCATCGCCACATCGAACTCGCGCGCACTCGGGAACACCGCCTGATGGGTCGCGGGCGGGCGGGCATAGGTGACTTTGCGCACGCCGGGGATATCATTCTGGTTCGGCTCGGTCATGAACACGATTTCGTGACCGCCTTGGGCCAGCAAATGCCGGACCAGATGCAGATATTGCCCCGGAAAATTCTGGTGAATGAATAAAAACCGCACGGCGGCGGCGGTCCGTTTAGCGCCGCGCTTTCGCGGTGCGGCTCCGGCGCGGTTCCAGAGTGAGTTTCACCGCCTCGAGCGCGGCCAGACTATCGGCCTCGCAGGTTTCATCGCTGCCGACCGGGCCGATGCGCGCGCCATCGACGAAGCTGGCTTCAACCTTGAGCTCGAATTGCTCCGCCGCCTCGCCTTGCAGACGCACCCGCACCCCGAGCAAAGGCAGCGCCATGCCGCGCGAGCCGCAATAATTGCCCGCATCCACCCAAGGCGAGAGCCAGCCGCGCCCCAGCACGCCCTGATAGCTGATATCCTCGGCGCTGATCCCTTCCGGGGCGGCGACCGCGATGCCCTCGATCCAGTGACCCGAGCCGGGTTCACCGAGCCAGCTATTGAATTTGGCACCCACATCGCCGCGGGTTTGGATATGGGCGAGCACGTCCATCGGCTCGGGGGCGATGGGGGCGGCGGCGGGTGCGGCTTCAGCCGGGGCGTTGGCGAGGCGCATCACTTGCAGGCGCGGTGCGGCTTCGGGCGCGTTCGGGCGTTGATAGACGGTAACCAAAACCTGTGCCGGCGCGCGATGCACCCGCACCAGCGCCGCGTCACCCGAGCCCTCCAGCCAGCCATCGGCCCGGAAACTGGTGATGGTGAGCGTATCCCCGGCCATGGGTGCGGGGGTCACCCGTACGCCGGGCAAGCCGCCAATGCTGGCTACCGCCGGGTTCGGTTCATGAACGATGCAGAACAAGCCAGCATCGAGCGTCATCAGATGGGCCGAGACTTTGAGTTCCTGGACATCGCCCGGACGCGCTTGGATGTCGGTTACGGATTGAGTGTGCCCCTCGATCGGCGCGGCGGCGTCGGTCAGCGTTTTTTGGGCGGCGGCGGCTTTCGACATCGAGGCGGTCTCCATTCAGGCAGGGGTCAGGCTGTTATCGGGTAAAATAATGAACAAATATTGAACAACATCATTTGCATCAAGCCGGTCAGCGCGGCAAGATTATCGGCAAAGGCGCCATGAGATTGCCCAAATCGGGCTGCCACGCAAGCAGGGCGTCGTTAATGCGGGCTGGCGGCAGGCCGAGCGGGAGCGTCAGGCCGCGTTGGCTGGCGCGCACCCGGGCGGCTTGGGCGCCCAAATCAAACACCACGGTATAGAGCCCGGCGCGCCAGGCTTCGCTGAGGGTGAAGCACCAGGTTTCCGGCCAGATCGAGGGGATGAAGGCCAGATCAGCGTCCATCCGCGCGGTCAAAGCGGCACCCTCGCCTTCCGGATAGGGGCCCGTGATGCGTACCCGTCCGGTTTCCAACAATAACCGGTCATGTTCACTGGCACCCACCAACACAAAATCGAGCGGCAGATCGCGCGCGTTAGCATCAACGGCGCAGGCGCGTAACATGTCGAACCCTTTGGCCGGTCCGATGCCGCCCAACACCGCGATGCGGCGTGCGGCGCGGCGCGGCGCGCGCAGGGTGAGGGTATCGAGGTCGGTTTCCCAAGGCTGCACGACGCTGACCAGTTTGGGAAAATGGCGGCGCAGGCGTTGGGCGACATCGGCTGAGGGCACGATCACCTGTTCGGCGGATTGCAAGGAAACGGCGGAGCGGGCGCGCAAGGCGGCGGGGGTGATCGGGTCGGTCGATTCGCTGCCCGCGCGTTCCAGGCAGCGCACGCAGCCGGCTTCGTCGGGTTCGCCGCAATAGAGCCGGTCCGGGCCGATCAAATGATAGCGTTTACAAAACACCGCGTAATCATGGATGAACAGGCGCACCGGCACCGCGAGGGCGGCGGCGAGGGTGTGCAGCAGCGGGTGATGGCCCAAATCATGATGGAACTCGACCCGCTGCACCCGCGCCGCGCGCAGGAGGGCGAGCAAAGCGCGCCAGTCGGCGGGCAGGGTGTAGAGCAGGTTCGGAAAGTCGCGGCCGATGCGCTCACCGAGCCGGGCGGCGCCGATCAGGCTGAGGCGGCTTTGCGGGTCGGAGAAATCGGGCTGGATCACGATCGGGCGGTAGCCCTCCGCGCGCAGCGCCGCGATCCGCTCGGTCAGCACCCGGGCGATGCCGCCGCCATGATCATGGGTGATCAGCGCCACCGCTGGTTGGTTGCGGTGATCGGCGAGGAATCGGGCGCGATCCAGCCGTCGCCGGGCCGGAGCCAACGGGGTGGCGGTTTGAAAAGCGGCGATTTCGCCAGCATAATCGGGATATAATTGATCGAGCAAAGCAAGATTGCGCTCCAGCAAGGCGCGCCCCGCCGCGCCGAACGAGGCGCCGCCGCAATGGGCGACGAAGATCCCCGGCGCCGCCATGTGGCGATAGCCCAGTGCGCGCGCACGCAGGCACCAGTCATTTTCCTCGCCATAGCCCTGGGCAAAAATCGCGGCGCGCAGCCGACCGGTGGCGGCGAGACTGTCATGGCGGATCGCCATGCAAAAGCCGATGGCGGTGGGAATCGGGGTCAGCGCCGCGCCATTGACCCGCCAGGCGCGGGCATTCAGCGCGGTGGTGGTGGGCAGATCGGGCGCCGGGTTGCCGCCCGCCGGGTCGGGGTAGCTCAGGATGGTCGCCTCGTTCGAGAACGGGGTGACGCTGGCGATATCCGGGGCGGCATAGAGCGCATGGTGCAGCCGGGCGATGGCGTGCGGCGGCACCAGCGTATCGGCGTTCAGCAACAGGATATCATGGTCAGGATGGGTGCGCGCGGCGCGGGCCAGACCGGCATTGACCGCGCCGGGAAAGCCGCGATTGGTGCGCAG
>JAJZEG010000419.1 GCA_021828605.1 Pseudomonadota bacterium
TGGTGATGGGGCGGCTCAGCCCGCGCACCCGCAATGCGCAGGTGGCGTTGTATCAAGCCAAAGAGGTTGATTTCCTGGTAGCGACCGACGCAATCGGCATGGGCCTCAATATGGATGTCGATCATGTCGCGTTTGCGGGGCTTAGCAAGTTTGATGGTCACCGGCCTCGGCCATTAATGGCCGCCGAAATCGGACAAATTGCCGGGCGCGCCGGGCGCGGCATGCGTGACGGCAGTTTTGGCACCACCGGCCGGTGCGGCCTGCTGACCGACGACGTGGTCAGCGCGGTCGAAAACCATAGTTTCGAGCCGATCAAACAACTTGCCTGGCGGAATGCGGCGCTTGATTTCACCTCGATTGATACGCTGCTGCTCAGCTTGGCCGCGCCGCCGGACCGGATCGGCCTCGCGCGCGGGCATGATGCGTCCGATCAGGAAACCTTACTCACTCTGTCCGGCGATAGTGCGGTTCGCACGGCAACAGGCAGTCGCAGCGCGGTGCGCTTGCTATGGGATGTGTGCCAAATCCCTGATTTCCGCAAACTGGCGACCGATGATCACGCCCGGCTTTGCGCCCGGATATTTTTGCTGCTGCGCGAAGCACGCCACTTGCCCGAAGCGTTCATTGCCACACACATCGCCGGGTTGGGCCGCACCGATGGCGATATCGACACGTTGATGCAGCGCCTCGCGGACGTCCGAATTTGGTCATATATTGTTGCGCGGGCCGATTGGGTGACCAACGCACTGGTCTGGCAAACGCGTGCGCGCGATGCCGAGGACCTGCTATCGGATGCGTTGCACGAAAAGCTGATGGCGCGCTTTGTTGATCGGCGGGCGGCAAAACTGACCCGCAGCCTGGCCGAAGATCGTGATCCGGCCTTATTTTCCGCCGTAACCCGCGATGGTGAGGTTCTGGTCGAGGGGCATGCGGTGGGTCGGGTCGTGGGTTTGCGTTTCGAATTGGACACCTCGATCACCGGTGGCGATGCAAGGCTGATTTTGCGCGCAGCACGGCGGGCGCTGGTCGGGGAGTTTCCGCGCCGGGTGGCGATTATCAGCACCGCGCCGGACGCTGATTTTACCCTCCATCCTGATGGCAAAATCCATTGGCTGGGCGCGCCAATCGGCCAGCTGCGTCTTGGCGCCAGCCTGCTAACCCCGGGCATCGATGTTGCGGACTCCGAATTTCTCGATGGCGCGCGCCGAGAAATGGTGCGGTCACGCCTCGCGCGCTTTATCACCCATCACATCCAAACTGAACTGGCGCCATTATTTGCCGCTGCGTCCCATGCCACCGAGCAACCAGCCCTTCGCGGCCTGATCCATCGGTTAATGGAGAGTGGCGGCGTGATGCCGCCCGAACCGCCACCATCGGCGCCGCGCGGCGTGCGCATCCGCCCAACGGGAGCGCGATCATCCGAGCTGCGGTTCGGTCGCTTTGCTGCGTATTTGCCGGGGCTGTTGAAACCGCGACCCGCCCGGCTGCGCGCTTTGCTCTGGACCATCTGGCATCAATGCCCGGCACAGGCCCTGCCTCATCCGGGCTTGATCGCCATACCCATTCCGACTTGGCCGCCTGGGTTCGCCGCCGCACTCGGCTGGATTGCGGCGGGCAGCAAGCTGATCAGGCTTGATATCGTCGAACGTGAAGTGAGGCGTTTACACCCGGCGGCCAGAGGCGGAGGCGTGGTTATTCCCGCCGATATCGCCAAAAATCTGGGGTTGATGGTTGGTGATTTACCCACAGCCCTGCCTGCGCTTGGCTTTCGCTTCCAATCCTCTGGCACTCTAGGCCCGGTGGAATTCGGACCGCCGAGCCCCGCGCGAATTCGGCCGATACCGCAAAAACAGCGCAACCTAAAAGGATCGCCAAGCCCGAATCGCTTACCGCAGGACACCCCTTCGCCGATCAATTCCGACCATCCATTCGCAGCGCTCGCCAGCTGGCGACGTGCGAGTCACTGAGCGCCCCGCCATGGTCCCAGCTCCCGATACCGCCATGACCCACCAGCGACTCGACCGGTGGTTGGTTAACGCGCGATTCGTCAAAACCCGCAGCCTCGCCGTCGCGCTGATCGAAGCGGGCGCTGTTCGGATTAATCGCCAACCGGCTGAAAAGCCCCATGCGCGCCTGCGGCCAGGCGATATCTTAACTATCGCCCCACCCGGTTCGCCGCTTGCGCGGGTGCGTGTCATCGAAGTGTTGGCGACCGCTACCCAGCGTGGGCCGGCCAGCGTTGCCAGCATGCTGTATCAGGAACATGCAGAATAACCGGATACTGCATTGCTTGCGTCCAGTCTTGCGCATTCACCCAGTCTTGCGCATTCACCCAGTCTTGCGCATTCACCCAGTCGGGGGCATATCCCCGAACATGCCGCCACGGTCGAATTGACGATCGTAACGAGCTCTGGGAGTCTGCGATGACCTATGTGGTCACCGAAAATTGCATCAAGTGCAAATATATGGATTGCGTCGAGGTTTGTCCGGTCGATTGTTTTTATGTCGGCGAGAACATGCTGGTGATCCATCCTGATGAATGCATCGATTGCGGGGTATGCGAGCCTGAATGTCCGATTGAGGCGATTGTTCCGGATTCCGACGGTAAAGCCACGGCTTGGCTCGAAAAAAATCGCGAATTTTCGACGGTTTGGCCGAATATCACGCGCAAGGGCACGCCGCCCGCCGACGCCGATGAATGGAAAGACAAGCCCGGCAAGGCCGCCTTGTTCTCACCTGACCCTGGCGCATAGCGGCTGCCGGGCGGCACGGTTCACGCTGACGTAATTTTGTGTTATGCATAATCGGTAGTGGTTGGGTGATCCGTGCTGGCTCGCCGTGATTATCCTCCTGCCTGGAGGTGCATGAATGGCAAAAAAGGAGACGACGTCACCGACCGTGAAAACCTCCGGTTCGGCTGGCGACGAAACATTGCCGACTAAAAGCCGCTTGTCGCGATCAAAAGCGGCAATCGCCGCCCGCGCGGCGGAGAAGGCGGCACCGACAGCCACCGTTACCATTAACCCGACCCTTGCGACCAAAGCAAAACCGACCCGCGCGATCCCACCGTCTGTTCCGAAACAAGGCTCCCCAGATCCCATGCCCAGCCGCTCAAGCGCCGCCGTGAAATCCGAGTTACCCGCCGCGTCGGTTACCGCACAACCCAACGCCGCCGCCCAGCCCGATATTCAACCGACCCAGGCTGAAACCGTCGACCGCTCGGCGATACCGCCGCCTGGGCCGCGGCCGATTTTGCCCCAGCGCGCGATCGCGAAGGCTGAAAATTTCAAAGAAGGCGATTTCGTCGTGTACCCGACCCATGGTGTCGGCAAAGTCGAGCGCGTGGCACCCGAGGAAATTGCTGGACATAAGCTTGACCTGATTCATATCACCTTTGATGAAAATCGGATGACGCTACGCGTTCCGGTTAATAAGGCCCGCACCGCCGGACTGCGCAAACTCTCTAGCCGCAAGCAATTTGATGAGGTTTTGGTTACGCTCAAAGGCCGAGCCCGGATCAAGCGGACCATGTGGTCGCGGCGCGCGCAGGAATATGAAGCAAAAATCAACTCGGGCGACCCGATGGCAATCGCCGAGGTGGTCCGCGACCTGCATCGCAATGCCGGTCAGCCCGATCAGAGTTTCTCGGAACGGCAAATTTTCGAGGCTGCTCTTGAACGCCTCGCCGCTGAATATGCTGCATTGGAGTCCCTCACCAAACTTGAAGCCATCGATAGATTGCTGATTTTTCTTAAGACCGAGTAAAAATACTCGGTTGATCCCCTGATCAGCATAAATAATCTTATTACCGTAGTTTCGTTCACGGTTTGTTAACCAAAGTCCGGTATGTCTGATGATGAACATCACGGAGTTCATCATGTCACCGACTTTGCTTGACCTGTCTGTCCAAAAACTAAGTTACCTCAATACCGCGCAACGGATGCTCACGCAAAATCTGTCCAATCTTGATACGCCCGGTTACACCGCATCTGAACCGAAGCCTTTCAGCGCAACATTGCAATCCCTCGGCACGCTCAAACTCGCGACGCCAAATCGGGGTGATCAGCAGGCGTCCGGCCAAGCCAAAATTGTCCCCACCAGCAATCAAGTGACGGCGCGCGCGCCGGATGGCAACGCCGTTCCGCTCGATCAGCAGCTCGCGGCGATGGCTCATATCCAGCTTGATCAGCAATATGTTGTTAATCTTTATAAGTCATACCTCGGTATGTATCGCTCTGCCCTGGGCGCGACCCTGTAATCCTCGATCGTCCGATTGATCGCGGCAAAAGCCGCAATGACCTCTAAAAGAGAGAATCAATGAATTTTGGAACCACGTTAGATATTTCCGCCGCCGGCCTCGCCGCCGAGGGTGCGCGACTGCAAGTTATTGCCCAGAATCTGGCAAATGTGCAGAGCACAGGCTCCCAGCCCGGTAGCACGCCTTATCGCCGGCAGGTGATCAGTTTCGCTGACCGGATGAACCGGGCCATTGGCGTCAAGACGGTCGCGGTAAGTCACGTTGGCCACGATCAAGCGCCATTTCCGCTAAAATACGACCCCTCGAGCCCGGCGGCCAACAAGCAGGGTTATGTGAAAATGCCTAACGTCAATAGTTTCGTTGAACTGATGGACATGCAGCAAGCCGAACGGGCCTATAATGCCGACCTCGCGGCGATGAACGCCTCGCGCAGTATGCTGTCGCGCACGCTGGGGCTCATCTGATGACCATCATGCCCATGAGCGTTTCAGGCGCGTTACCCTCATTACTGACCATGGGTCAGCATAGTGCGTCGGCAAGTGCGCCGACGGGCATCGATTTCGGGCGATATATCAGCCACCTTGTCGGTCATGCCGTCCAACAGGGGGCAACCGCCGAATCCACGGCGACGGCAGCGCTCGCTGGCGGTGGCAATCTCACCGGCGCGGTAACCGCCGTCGCGCAAGCGCAACTCGCCCTACAAACCAGTGTCGCCCTCCGTGATCGAATGGTTTCGGCCTATCAATCGATCATGAACATGCCGATCTAGCCGCGATGATTGCGCAAATCCTCTACCAGGCGATTATGCTGGCGGCGCGACTTGCAGCACCCCCACTCCTGGCGGCATTGGCCGTGGGTGTGTTGATTTCGCTCATCCAGGCCGTCACCCAAATCAATGAAACCAGCCTGTCATTCCTGCCCAAAATCGCGGCGGTATTCGCGGTCATGATGATCACCGCTGGCACTGCCGCACGCCTGCTGATCATGTTTTCGCATCATATTTTCGCAGCCATGATCACCGTTGGCGGCTCGTGAGCCCCTTAGCGGTCGAGGCGTTTGACTTCACCTTGGTCCTGGCTCGGGTCAGTGCTGCGATCATGCTTTTGCCGGGCTTTGGCGAAGCGCCCGCTCCACCCATGGTCCGGGTCGGATTATCGCTTGCGCTCTGCGCGATAATATGGCCGACCGTCACCGCCTCATTACCGCCGCCGCCCACCAGTGAAATCACCACAGCCTTGTTGCTCGCAAAAGAAACCTTGATCGGTGGCGGCATCGGTTGGCTTGCTCGAACCCTCGTGCTTGCACTCCCGATGGCCGGTCAGTTCATCTCGTACCAAATTGGCCTCTCGAGCGTGCTGTTGCCCGATAGCGCGATTGGCGCAAATTCAACTGTGCTGGCTGACTGTTTTAATATCGCCATTCCTGTTCTCATCCTGAGCAGTCCGCTTTTTGTGCTCCCGCTACGCGCGCTGATCCAGTCCTATGCCGCCTTCCCACCCGGATTTGTGCCCCACGCCATCAGCCCCGGTGTCGGGATTTCTGCGGGTGGTGCGCTTCATATTGTGGTGATTTGCGTGCAGGAAAGTTTCGCCATGGCGATTGGCCTCGCCGCCCCATTTCTGATCATCGGTCTGATCCTGCAAGCGGGCCTGGGCCTGATGGCGCGTGCAGCGCCTCAATTACAAATATTCTTCTTGGCCGCGCCGTTTCAAATTCTGGCGGGCATTATCCTCGTCGCCCTCGCCGCTCATCCCTTGTTCGCGGTGTGGGATCATCAGGTCAATACTGTGTTTCGCCAAAGCCTCGGTTGGTAATCCGCCATGGCCGGTGACGACAATGACGCAAAGACCGAAGCCGCCACGCCAGCCCGGCTGACCAAAGCAGTTGATCAGGGCGAAATGCCCATGGCGCGTGAGCTACCCAGTGCGCTCGGGCTGCTCGCGGCGACTGCGGCACTCATCAGTCTGGCCCCTTCCGCGATCAATCAATTGATCGGCGCACTCGCGCACACGATCGCGTCAGCCAGCTCGATTGATGGTGTTAAGCAAACTCTGATCGTGCTCGACCGGGCTTCCGAGCCCGCTTTGCGCCTCGTGATGGTGGTTGCTGGCGCGGTCATTATCGGCGGGCTGGTTGGCACCCTCGCGCAGACTGGCTTTCGTCCGCGCTTGCAGGCACCCCGCCTGCATTTTGCCCAATTATCCCCTTTGGCCGGTCTTGGTCGCTTATTCGGCACCACCCATTTGATCGACACCTTACGCTCGACCTTAAAACTCATCATCGTCGGCATCGCGATTACGCTGATTGTGCAAGCCCGCCTGCCCGCTCTGATGAACACTATCGGCAGAGCGCCCGCTCAGGTCGTGCTTTGGGTGGGCAAAACCTTGCTCGACGTGCTGGGCGCGGTGGCGCTGGGCAATCTCCTGATCGCCGCCGCCGATTTGGCCTGGACCCGTTTTAAGTTCAGCACCCAAGTTAAAATGACCCATACTGAAATCCGCGATGAGTCGCGTGAGACCGACGGCAATCCAGAAGTCAAAGCAAAGGTTCGTGCCCTGCGTGCGGCGCGCGCCAAACAAACGCTGCAAATCGCCCTGGCGCGCGCGAGCGTCGTGGTTACCAACCCCACCCATTATGCCGTAGCCCTGGAATATAATCGTGGCGACCAATTCGCACCGCGCATTGTCGCCAAGGGCAAAGACCACATGGCGGCCCGGATCCGGGAACTCGCCCGCGATTTATCAATCCCGATTGTTGCCAACCCGCCTCTGGCCCGCGCTTTATTCAAAGTCGCCCTCGAGGCGGAAGTTCCCGCCGAACATTTCAAGATCGTGGCGGAAATAATTGCCTATGTCTGGCGCCTGGCGGAACGATTCCAACCCGATCTGGACCCTGAATACTGATCTGCATCGCGCACAAGGCTGCCGTTTGGCGGGTCAGCTTACGCGACGGCATAATCCTGACTACGATGCGTCAACAATACCAGGAAACGCATAATGACCGACTTCCAAATAAAAGGTGTCTTTGCCGCCGTCGCGACACCGCTTTGCCCCGATAATACTGTTGATGTCACCCGTCTGATCGCGCAATGCCAAAGGTTGCTGCGGCATGGCTGTCACGGTCTGGCCTTACTCGGGAGCACCGGCGAAGCAACGTCGTTTTCCCAATCCGAGCGCAAGGACATTCTGGAAACTGTGCTGGGCGCCGGCATCGAACCCTCCGCGATCCTGCTTGGCACCGGTCTGCCCGCAATGGGCGATACGATCGATTTGACGCGTCATGCCCTTGATCGCGGTGTGACCCATTTCCTGGTGCTTCCGCCCTTTTATTACAAAAACCTGAGCGATGACGGGCTCGTTGCCAGCTACCGCCAACTGATCGATAGGGTCGCTGATCCTCGCCTGCGACTATTACTGTATCATATTCCACAATTCTCCGGCATCCCGATTACCCATACCAGCATCAAGCCCCTGCGTGACCAATATCCCGATATCGTTGTTGGTCTGAAAGATTCGTCCGGTCAACTTAACTCGGGACTCGACTTTATCACCAACCACCCAGGCTTCGCCGTTCTCGCCGGAGCGGACCCGCTGATGCTGCCTCTGTTACGCGCCGGAGGCGCCGGTGCTATTACCGGTCTGGCCAATATCGCCAGCGCCAGCCTGCGGATCATTTTCGATCATTGGGCCGAAACCGAATGCGCCGAGCCTGTCCAAACTGCACAAACCTATCTGGAGGGCTTGCGCGCCATTAGCACCGCCTACCCGCCAATGGCCGCAATCAAGGCGATCACCGCCGCCATTCTGAACGATCCTGCTTGGCGCCAAATGCGCCCGCCCTTAACGGCTCTGACCGATGCGGATTATCAGCGGATCACAGCACGACTCGCCGCGATGCCGAGCCATCCAGATTGAGCGATTATTCAGTCGAGGCGTGGCTCAATGCGTCGAGCGCGCTGCGGTGGCGGCGATTGTGGTGGTGGCGGTGCTGCGGGTCGTGACCGGCCGAAACTTTCACGCCCGAAACTTTCACGCCCGAAACTTTCACGCAACGGCGGCTCCGCCGATGGCGCGGGAGGAATCGGCGCCATCGCAAAGCTTGGGCTCTCCCGATACCGCCCGGCGGGTTCGCTTGCATTCGGCATTGGTGGCGCTGCAGCGGCGGGCTTGGCCGGTTCCGGATAAACCTGGTCAATCACTCCGATGCGCGCGCCAGCGGCGCGGAGCGTCATCACCCGTAACTCTTCCTGAATATCCTCAAGCTGCTCTTCCATGGCACTCAGCCGTGATTTGACCCCGAATACCGCGAACGGCATTGCCAGCAGCGCCAAAGCGTAAACGCCGCCGATCAACAGCAAAACCAGGACCACCCAGTCGGGCAGCATAAACCCGCTCAGGGCGGTCGGTAACATCGATTGATTCCCCATAAATTGCTTCTACGATTGCGGGCCCCTGTCTAGCAAGCAGCGCCCCTTGCCTTCTGCAAAGGAGCCAAGAATAACAGGGTTAATACAGGGAGCCACACGAATGATTACTGATCTAGATATCGCTCGACGCATTACACTCCGCCCAATCACTGCCATCGCGCATGACGCGGGCATCCCATCGAGCGCGGTGATCCCCTATGGCCACTTTAAGGCAAAAATTGACGCCGGTTACCTCAATAGCCTCGCTGCCAAGCCCGATGGCGCGCTGGTGCTGGTCGCGGGCATCAGCCCGACACCGGCTGGTGAAGGCAAAACCACGACCAGTATTGGTTTGGGTGATGCCTTGGCCGCATCGGGCGCCAAAACCATCATCGCTCTGCGCGAACCCAGCCTTGGCCCCTGTTTTGGGCAAAAAGGCGGCGCGACCGGCGGCGGGTATGCGCAAATCGCCCCGATGGAGGAGATTAATCTGCACTTCACCGGCGATTTTCACGCCATCACCAGCGCCAATAATTTGCTCGCGGCCATGCTCGACAACCATATTTACTGGGGCAACGCGCTTGATATCGACGTGCGCCGGATCTCCCATCGGCGCGCCATCGACATGAATGATCGCGCCCTGCGCGATACCGTGCTCGGCCTCGGCGCCGGCGCGAATGGTGCCGCGCGTGAACAGAAATTCGACATCACCGTCGCTTCCGAGGTGATGGCGATTTTCTGCCTCTCGAAAAACCTGGATGATTTGCAAAATCGCTTAGCGCGGATGGTCATCGCCGAGCGCCGCGATGGCAGGCCGGTCACGCCGGTCGATCTAAACGCGGTGGGCGCCATGACCGCGCTGCTGCGCGACGCGCTCCAGCCCAATTTGGTGCAAACCCTGCACGGCACACCGGCTTTGGTCCATGGAGGGCCGTTTGCCAACATCGCCCATGGTTGCAACTCGGTGATGGCCACGGCGGCGGCCCTCAAACTCGCGGACATCGTGGTTACCGAAGCGGGTTTCGGCGCCGATCTGGGCGGCGAGAAATTTCTGGACATCAAATGCCGCCAATCGGGCCTACGCCCCTCCTGTGCGGTCATTGTCGCCACGCTGCGCGCCCTGAAAATGCATGGAGGCGTTGCGCGCGCTCATCTGGGCCAGGAAAATCCCGGCGCGGTCAATGAGGGTGCCGCCAATCTGCGTCGCCATATCGCGGCGATGCGCGCGTTCGGATTGCCGGTTCTGGTCGCGATCAATGGGTTTGTCAGCGACACCGATGCAGAACGTGCCGCCCTGCGCACCACCCTCGCCGCCGATGGCATTACCCCGATTTTTTGCACCCATTGGGCCGACGGTCCCGCAGGGGCTGCGGAACTTGCCCACGCGGTGCGCGCGGTCATCGCTGAAAAAACAACCAATTTCGACTTTTTATATCCCGACGATTTACCCTTGGCCGATAAATTGCGCACCATCGTTCGGCGCATCTATGGCGGCACCGACATCACGCTGTCGCCGCGCGCCGAAAAGCAGCTTGCGCGCTTTGAACGCGATGGCTTTGGGCATTTGCCGGTATGCATCGCGAAAACCCAATATAGTTTTACCGCCGACCCCGACCAGCGCGGCGCGCCAACCGGCTTTTCACTCCCCATCCGCGATCTGCGCCTCTCGGCTGGCGCCGGGTTTATCGTGGCCCTCGCCGGTGACGTGATGACCATGCCCGGCCTGCCTCGGACCCCCGCCGCCGAATCCGTTGGTCTGGATGCGGCGGGGAATATTACCGGGCTTTTTTAACGCCGCCACCACCCACTTTTGGGCGAAGCCGACTCCGCCGCCGGGGCCCCGATAACGATCGGCTGTACCGCTGGCGTTGCCACTGGTTCCAGTGTGGCCTCGACCGGAGCCTCTGGGTTGAGCAGTGCCGGGCTTAGCGAGGCGGGGCTTAGCGGGGCGGGGCTTTCGGGCACAGTCGCCATCGCAGGTTCAATTTTCGGCTCCGTCTCACGCTGAACGGGCCGCGCCTGCCGCGCTGCCGCCTCGGCACGGGAAGCTGCTGCGCGCTCGGCTTCCTTGCGTTCGGCGGCCTCGAAAATATCGGCGATATCCAAATAAATCGGCTCTTCGCGCATAATCGGCACATGCACCGGCATTATCACCGGATCGGGCACGACGGCGTTCTCGCGCGGTGTTGCGGGGTCCTCACTCGCCTCATCGCGCGCCCCCCCACGCCGACGCGGCGGACGCCGACGCCGGGGCTCGCGCTGCACCTCAACCTCGGGCAACTCAATCGGCGAGAGTTCCGGGGTGAACCGATCATCAGGTGCCACCGCATTTTCGCTACCCAACGCGATTGGCGCCGCATTGGCCTCGATAACGGCCTCACCCTCAACCTCGGCACCGGGCTCATCACTCCCGTCACCGGCCTCATCACGCCGACCGCCCCGCCGCCGACGCCGCCGACGCCGTGACCGACGTTCCTCGTCATTCCCATCGCCATCGCTTGCACGCGGCGCTTCATCCGCAGCGGTCGGTTCGTCAGCATTATCCTCCACCGGCGCCAAGCCGATCTCATCGGTAATCTCGGTATCGCCGCCCATCGCCAAAGGCTGATCCGCACTCGAGCGCACCGGCTGCGCGAGCACCCGCAATTTTTCCACCCGAAACTGGGTGGGCGCGGTCGCGTCAGCGACAAACCGCACGATCATCCCAAACCGCGTCTCAATCGCGGCTAATTCGGCACGCTTGTGGTTAACAATATACAGCGCCACATCGGCGGCCAAATGCACGGCGAACTCGGCGGCCTGGCGGTTGGCGGCGTATTTCGCCCCCTCATCCTCCAACGCGCGCAATACCGCCAGCGCCAGACTGGCAGCGCTGCGCACATGCCCCACCCCCGCGCAATGCGGGCACGGGATCAGCATCGTTTCCGCCAAAGAGGGCCGCAGCCGCTGACGGCTCATTTCCAACAGCCCGAAATGGCTGATCGAGCCCACCTGGATCCGCGCGCGGTCGCCCTTCAGCGCATCCTTCAATTTCCGCTCGACCATGGCGTTGTGCTTGCGCACCTCCATGTCGATGAAATCGACCACGATCAGCCCGGCCAAATCACGCAAGCGCAACTGCCGCGCCACCTCCTCGGCGGCCTCCATATTGGTGCGCAGCGCGGTATCCTCGATATTCCGCTCGCGGGTTGCGCGCCCGGAATTGACATCGATCGCGACCAGCGCCTCGGTCTGGTTGATCACCAGATACCCGCCTGACCGCAATTGCACGGTCGGCTGGAAAACCTGCTCGATCATCTGCTCGACCTGAAACCGCGCAAATAAGGGCTGCTTCTCCGTCCATTGCTGCACCTTGCGCACATGGCTCGGCATCAACATCGCCATGAAATTGCGCGCCGCCCGGAACCCTTCGGCCCCCTCGACATGCACGGTATCGACCTCGCGGGTATAAACATCGCGAATCGTGCGCTTGATCAGCGAGGCTTCCTCGTAAATCAGGCTCGGCGCGACCGATCCCATGGTTCGCTCGCGAATATCATCCCACAGACGCAGCAAATACTCGCAGTCCCGCTTGATTTCTGGCTTTGGCCGGTTTGCCCCCGCGGTGCGCACGATCATCCCCATCCCATCGGGGATTTCCAGCTCGGCCATCACCTCTTTGAGCCGCTTGCGATCGCTATGCGCGGTAATTTTGCGTGACACCCCGCCGCCATTGGGCGAATTGGGCATGAGCACCGAAAACCGTCCGGCCAGCGAAACATAGGTGGTCAGCGCCGCCCCTTTCGAGCCGCGCTCCTCCTTGATCACCTGGATGAGCAAAATCTGCCGCCGATGAATGACTTCCTGAATTTTATACTGGCGCATAATCCGCGAACGCCGACGCTCCCGCGCTTCCTCAGCGGCATCGCTCTCGCCGCCCACCTGCTCGGGCATCGGCTGCGCTTCGGACTCATCGAACGCCTCAATCGCGGCCCCCTCATCGGCGGCCGCGCGCTCAGGCAGGTCGATATCGCGAAGGGTCTCAAGGTCTGCGGCCACCGGGGCGGTAGCGCCGGGCCCAACCGCAACCGCGTCAGCTCCATCGTCATCAGCCGCACCTTGGGCCAGCAATTCCTGCTCGATGGCCGCCGGATCAACCTCAATCGCTGTATCCTCGGGCGAAAACATTATCTCGCCGCTGATCTGATCAACCGCGATATCGCTGGCCAGCGGCTGAGCGGCAATATGTTCTTCAACTGCCGTATTGTTTTGGCCAGCAAGTTCGGCGGCTTCTTCAGCCGCTTCCCGCCGCCGCGCTTCCTCGGCCTCGATTTCGATCAGGCGCTGCCGGTCAGCCACCGGGATCTGGTAATAATCGGGGTGGATTTCGGCGAAGGCCAGAAACCCGTGGCGGTTCCCGCCATATTCCACGAACGCGGCCTGGAGGCTCGGCTCGACCCGAACCACCTTAGCAAGATAAATATTGCCTTTTATCTGTTGCTTATCTTCAGTCTCGATATCGAAATCGTCGAGCCGGTTACCATCCAGCACCGCCACACGGGTCTCTTCCGCATGGCTGGCGTCGATCAACATCATTCTGGGCATCGTCAAAAACTCTCCTGCGCGCGTGCGGCGGCCCCCAAAGGGTGCCGACCAACAAGCGCGGATCATGGGTTGAATGAAGCATCATGTTAAAGAACCGGGCGCCTCTGGCCACCAACGCCGAAATATCCGGCGTGTCGGAGCAAAACTCTGACAAAAAATTGGGTGACCAAAAGTGCTGACATCGATCCTTATCTCGTGGATCCGCGCGCCTCTCAGGCGCCGAACCCGTGCAAAACGCCCAACGGCCCGTCCGGTTCGCGGCCAAGCCAGGGGAGGCGGCCTGATTGGACACAAATTGCCCTGATCGCCACCTAATCTCTGATGACGCAATTTCCGCGCCGATGCAAGCGCGCCGCCGCACTCGAAGGTGGCGCAGTTTAGCGCGTGCGCCGCCCTTCATAGCGACCGAAGTTAAATGAATAATAGAAAAATGATGGAATTTAATTTCTTAGATATCCCGATTGTATAGGAATATTTTCACCCGCGACAAATGCAGTATCCCTGGTCCGACCAACGCAATCCGAACAAATCGTCCCGAAATGGGCTGTGAACAAAGCCAAATAAAGGGATTCCGATCATCCAAAATCATTTCATCGTCGATTTTCTTAAAAATTTGGAACCAATCGTTCCCATCACTGGAAACCGATATGGTGAATTTACAAAATCGGTCGGCGTTCTGCCGACGATTATAGATGTGAATTTCTCCGATCTCTACATGGTCTTCAAGATCAACCTGCCACCAAGGCTCATCCTCAAAATCGGTATGAAAACTAAAATCAGGATTAAAAAAAGCATCAACAGCGCGGGAAGCAGTATCAGTATAAGGCGGCGACGACCAAGCGCAGGTTGAACTTTGTCGTGCTGATTTTCCTACTGCAACGTCAACTTTGTCTTTTTTCCTTTTCAAGTAAATATCGGCGAAAGTTTCAAAATCATCGCGTAAACCATGGTGTAATGATGAATTATCAACAACCATCCCCAAAACTCGTTTTACCGATTCATGATTAAATTCGATTTCAAAATTACAAAGAGAATCAATCAAAGATAATAGCAAATTTCCTCCTAGATATTCCTTTAGGTATTTAGCAACGCCATGGTCCGCCTCCTTTACATTAATGACTTGAAAGCCATGCGCAACAAACAACGCATTATGATAATAATCGAGATGTTCAGTCAGTCCAAAGGTAATCCCCCCGTTTTTAACGGGACTTTTGGGTAGAATTCACGCGGCGCGTTTCAGTTTCTGAGCGGGAGTGATCCCGCCGATCGCCATATTGGGTCGTTCGTTATTGTATGTCCAGAGCCATTGC
>JAJZEG010000340.1 GCA_021828605.1 Pseudomonadota bacterium
GTATTTCAGGCTCATCACCCGCCAGCCCATATCGCGGAACAGGCCTTCAAAGCGGCCAAACAGCCGGTCGGGCATCACCGAATCCAGGCTTTGCCGGTTGTAATCGACCACCCACCACACGTCGCGCACGTCATGCTTCCAGCCTTCGAGCAGGGCTTCGTAAATATTGCCTTCATCGAGTTCGGCATCGCCGGCAATCGCGATATGGCGGGCGGTGGGGCGTGCGGGGTCGATCAGATCATGGGCGCGCAGATAATCCTGGATCAGGGCGGCGAACGAGGTGATCGCGACGCCGAGCCCGACCGAGCCCGTGGAAAAATCGATCTCGGCGCCGTCCATCGCGCGCGATGGATAGGCTTGAGCGCCGCCCATCTGGCGGATCGCGGCCATTTTATCGATGGTTTGCCGGCCAAGCAGATAATTGATCGCGTGCAAGACCGGGGCGGCGTGGGGTTTCACCGCGACGCGGTCTTGCGGGCGGAGCATGTGGAAATAGAGCGCGGTCATGATCGAGACCACCGAGGCGCAGGAGGCCTGGTGTCCGCCGACTTTCAGCCCGTCGCGATTGGGGCGCAGATGATTGGCGTTATGGATCATCCAGGAGGACAGCCACAGCAATTTGCGCTCGATCTGGCGGAGCGAGGCGTAATCGACGCTGCTGGTGGCGGCGCTGTGGCGGGGTTCGGCGATGATATCCATGATGGTCTCTGCGCTCCTGGCCATGCGTTTCCTGGCCTTGGTTTTTGGCGGCGATTTCCGGACGGTGATTTCCAGAGCGGGTTATATCAGGGAATCGGTCGCGTGCGCCATGCTTGCGGCAAGCATGGCGGCAGGCAGATGGGCGGCGAGGTCTTCGGCGATCAGGCCAGGGGCACGATTGTGACCCGCGCGCGTTGCAGCTTCGCCATGCAGCCAGACGGCGGCGCAGGCGGCGTCGAACGGGGCCATCCGTTGCGCCAGCAAAGCGGCGGCGATGCCCGCCAGCACATCGCCCGCGCCCGCAGTGGCGAGGCTGGGCGGCGCGTTGTCATTGATCGCGGCGCGGCCATCCGGGGCCGCGATCACGGTGTCGGCGCCTTTGTAAATCACGACCGCGCCGGTCTGTGCGGCGGCGGCGCGGGCGGCGGTGAGTTTATCGGACTGGCAGGCGGGGAACAGGCGGGTGAATTCGCCGTGATGCGGGGTGATGATGCTGGTGCCGCGCAGGCGTTCGGGCGCGCCCGCGCAGGCGGTCAGCGCATCGGCATCCGCGACGATGGTGCGGCCCGCCGCGATCAGGGTGGCGAGATCCGATCCGGCACGATCAATGCCGAGGCCGGGGCCGCAGATCCAGCTTTGCCGACGCGGATCGGCGAGCAGCGTTTCCAGCCTATCGGTGCTGGTGATGATGCCAATTGGCGCATTGATCGGGGGCGCGTTGATCGGGGTTTGGGTGATCAGGGTCACCAGGCCAACACCAGTGCGGCGGGCGGCATTGGCGGCGAGCAAGGCGGCACCCGGCATGGCGCCCGCGCGCAGGGTCAGGCTGCCGCGCTGATATTTATGACCATCGGCATCCCGCATCGGGAGCCGCCACAGAGCCGGGCTGTTGCGCCAAAGAGTGGTGGTGACGCTGGCGCGGGCGGCGGCGGGCATGGCGATGTCGGCGCACAGCGTGGTGCCGCAATGGGCCCGGCCAGGATAGAGCAGATGGCCGGGTTTGCGGGCGACGAAGGTGATGGTGAGAGCCGCGTGCGGGGCATTGCCGCGTCGCGCGCCGGTGGCACCATCGATGCCCGAGGGGATATCGATGGCAATCAGCGTGCGGGCCTGGGCCAGCAATGCGGCGAGGTCGGGTGCCAGATCACGATTGAGGCCAGCGCCGAAAATAGCGTCGATCACCAGATCGGCCCGGTGCAGATGGGTCTCGGCGCTGACCATCGGGCCGCGCCAGCGCGCGGCGGCAGCGGCGGCGGTTGGATGGGTTGGCGGGCCAAGCACCGGCGCGACGACCACCGGCCAACCAAGCTGGGCGAGCCTGCGCGCGGCGACATAGCCATCGCCGCCATTAGCACCAGGGCCAGCGAGTACCAAAACGCGGCTGGGCGGATAATGGCGGCGGATCGCTTCGGCGACCGCGCGTCCGGCATTTTCCATCAATTGGTCGAGCGAGCGGCCCGCGCCGGGGGCGGCGCGGTCGAGACTGGCGCATTCGGCTGGGGTCAGCAGCGGTTCCAGCACGGTCATCTGGCCGGTCGGGATGATTGTAGAGGCGAGATGATCATGTCCATATGATGGCCCGACTCCATAAAAGGCGGGTTCGGCCTCGATGACAAGATGGGGAATGGCGATGGCATTGGTGATAGCGATTGCGCAGCAAAAAGGCGGTGCGGGCAAGACCATGATCGCGGCGCAACTGGCGGTGTGGTTCGGGTTGGAGCGGCGGGTGGCCTGCATCGATATCGACCCGCAAGGCTCGTTGACCCTGTGGGGCCGGTTGCGTGACGCGCAGCCCCGCGCGCGGGCGGCGGTGGCGGTGCAGAGCCTGACCGGCTGGCGGCTGGATCGGGCGCTCGATCAAGCACGCGCCGACTATGACATCGTGTTGATCGATACGCCGCCGGTATTAGACGGGGATCAGGCGCGGGCGATCCGGGCGGCGGATCTGGTGCTGGTGCCGCTCAATCCGGCGCCCCCGGATTTATGGGCCGCCGAAGCAACGCTCAAGCGCGCCACCGATGAACGGCGGCGGCTGGCGATGGTGTTTAATCGCGCCCCCGCCGCCTCAAAATTGAGACGGCGGTTGGAGGTTGAAATCGCCGCGCGCGGATTGTCGCTCCTGCCCGCTTTGGGGAATCGGACGGCCTTTGCCACCAGTTTCGCCGATGGGTTGGGGGTTGCCGAGGCGGCAAAACCGGGTTTGGCTGGCGATGAATGCGCGGCGTTGGGCTCGGCCATATTAGGTTTGTGACATAAATTTAGACGTGCTTCGGAAATTGTAATACATTTTTTCTTTCAAAAGAGGGTGTTTCACGTGAAACCCTCTTGCGTCGCGATTATTTATCGGTAATCTGTGGATTGTGGCGTTTCAAATCGTCCGTCGGTCAGTAACTGATCGATGGTGATGGGGCGCCAGCCGCCAAGTTTAGGGAGCCTCAACAAGCATCGCAATGATGCTGGCCGATCCGATGGATCGGCCTTTTTTTTGCCTGATCGCCGAATATCGCGGCTCAGGCCGTTTGCGGATCGAGCGCGTAGCCAGCCGCGCGGACGGTGCGAATCAAATCCAGCTCATTGGGCCCGTTGATCGCTTTGCGCAGGCGGCGAATATGCACATCAACCGTGCGCGGCTCGACATGGATGTCGCGGCCCCAGACCGCGTTCAGCACGTCTTCACGGGTGAAGACCCGCTTGGGGTGGCGCAGAAAAAACTCGAGCAGCCGGAACTCGGTGGGGCCGAGATGCAGCGCGCGGCCGCCGCGCATGACGCGGTGGGTGGCGGGGTCGAGGTCGATATCGTGAAAAGTGAGCTTGGTTTTGGCCGGGGCGGGA
>JAJZEG010000313.1 GCA_021828605.1 Pseudomonadota bacterium
AAGATGCCTCCGCAGCAAAGCGACGGATTCAGTAATTTGCTGAGCGATGGCAGCGGTTTCAGCGGACATGATCGATAACTTTCAGATGACGGAACCAACGGCCTTAATATAAGCCGCCTAATGATTTGTCGACCGGCGGTGCTGCGGGCGGCTTGGTTGGCGCATTGGCGTTCGGGAGTGGCGGGCCGGAGATGGGGTTGAATTCGGTTTGCCCCGCAGTCGCGGTTGCCGGGATGGGGGCGCCATCTACCGGATTATCGGCGACCAGCCCCAGATTTGATTGCGCGCCCGGCGTTTGCCCTGGCTTGAACGCCTCGGTGACGGCTTGGCTGCCATAGCTTACTTGCGCCAAGGTCATGCCCGGCGGGATGCGGAAATTGACCACCGGCTGATGGTGCAGGGCGACCCGCATATATTGGTTCCAGGCCGGGCCACACACATTGCCGCCGGTTTGGTTGGGGCCCAAATCACGCGGCGTATCATAGCCGATCCAGCAGCCGGTCACCATTTGCGGCACGAAACCGACGAACCAGGCATCGTTGAAATTATTGGTGGTGCCGGTTTTACCCGCGACCGGACGGTTGATGCCAACCATCGCGGGCACGCCGGTGCCGTGCTCAGTGACGTTGCGCATCATCATGATCACTTGATAAACGCTATCTGGCCCGGCTAACCGCGCGCCCGGACGCTGCAACACCGGCGGCTGCGCGGGTGATCCATCGGAACAATTGCCGCAGAGTTGGTCGGGCGCCTGATACAGAATGTGACCATCCGGCGCGGTCACGCTATCAATCAAGCTCGGCGTCACCTGCCGCCCATATTCCGCGAGGGCGGCATCCCCGCGCACCATGCGCCACAAGGTGGTATCGAGAGCGCCGATCACCGCCGGATAAATCAGCGGCATATGATGCACAATGCCAAATTTCTCGAAATTGGCAGCAATATTGGCAAGGCCAATCCGCCGCGCCAAATGCAAGGTCGCGAGGTTTAGTGATTGTTCAAGCGCATAAAATATCGGCACCGGACCCAGAAACGTCATTTCATAGTCACCCGGACGATAGACCTGACCATCGGAGAGTTGTTGCACGAACGGGGCATCGAGAATGGTCGCGTCGGGTTGCAGGCCAGCCTGCATCGCTGTTAGATAATCAAACGGCTTAACACCAGAACCAGGTTGCCGATGCGCTTGCGTTGCCCGGTTATACGGGCTCATCGCATGGCTCCAGCCGCCGACCATGGCCATCACCCGACCGGTGCGCGGGTCCATACTCAACATCGAGCCTTCGACATGGGGAATTTGTTCGAGCACAAGATGCGCCGCGTTACGAGGTGACGCAGGCTGAGGCGCGGACTTTTGGGTGGAGGGAGGGGCGATCATTACCAGATCACCCGGATGCAAAAATTGATTGATGGAATGCGGTAGTGCCACAATGTGCGGACCGGCCTGCATAATTGTCCAGCCGATTCCGGCCTGGGTTAACAGTCCGGTGTGATGCGCGCCACCGCCTGCGGACATCCAGCCGATTTTGGCGGCGTGCGGTGCTGCGCTGATCACTAATCCCAGCCGCCAATTATGGCGCATGCCCGGCGGTGTCGGCTGCGCTGACAGCGCCTTTGGCCAATCGGTCAAGCGGGCGGCGGGGATGGTGCCCAGCACCCCGTGAAACGCTCCGAATTGATGATCGTAGCCTTGCAGCCGATCGCGCATGGCGGTCATCGCCGCGATTTGCAAATGCGGCACCATCGAGGTGCGGACAATGAGCCCGCCTTGCATGGTGCGCTTGCGCCCGAACATTTTGATCAGCTGCGCTTGCACCGCATCGCTGAAATAACCCGCACCCAGGATCGAGCGCGCTTGTTGCGCCGCTTGGGGTAGCAAGGGCTGGGCCTCGGCCTGTTGGGCCTGTGCCTGATTGATCGCGCCATCGACGCGCATGCGGTTAATCACCCAGTTGCGCCGCCGTAGCGCGCGGTTCGGATGCAAAAATGGGTTGTAATTGGTTGGCGCCTTCGGCAGCCCGCCGAGCGATGCGGCCTCAGCGACGGTCAGGCGGGAGAGCGGCTTGTTGAAATAGGCCTGCGCTGCCGCCGCCACGCCCCAGGAATTCTGGCCGAGATAAATTTCGTTCAAATAAATGGTCAGAATGCGCTTTTTGCTCATCGCCCGATTGACCCGCAGGGCCAGGATCGCTTCCTTGATTTTGCGGGTGAAATCGATCCGATTATTGAGCAGCATGTTTTTGACCACCTGCATGGTGATCGTCGAGGCGCCCAAAGGCCGTTCGCCCGAGCCGAGCCGGGTCATATCGACAAAACCCGCACGCATGATCGCGAGCGGATCAATGCCGGGTTCGGTCCAGAAACTACGGTCTTCGGCGGAAATAAAGGCGGCCTGGACCAAAGGCGGGATTTGCTGATAGGGGACGTAAATGCGGTTTTGAGTGCCCAGTGCGCCGATTAGTTTGAAATCACTCGCATAAATCCGGGTTTCCAACGGCGGTTGATAATGGCGTAGCGCCTTCACGCTGGGCAGGCCGGTGCTGAAATAGAGAAACAGCCCGCCGCCGCCGATCAGCCCGACCAGAATCCCCAAAACCGCAAGCCGGTAAAAGCTGCGCGCCAGAAAGCCGCCGGTAAACCGCCAAAATCCGGGGCGGGCGCGTTTTTTCTGAGCCCCGCGCGTGGATGACCCGCGATGCGATGTTTCGCCTCCGGCCTCGTTGCCGCCATGCGCTGCGGCAGCGCGCGCGCCCGAGCGCCTTGCGCGCCGATCCTGGGCCAATCGATTTCCTGCCTTCAACGGTCTCGTCATGCGCGCGTCTTATCACCCAAAGCCGCATCCGGCGAGAACCCTGCCCGACTAATCAGGCTTTGCCTATTCGCCCGCTTTATGCGTTCGTTAACCATTATAGCGTTATGGTTCAGATTCTTGCGCTACGCTCAGACGCGGATCAATACAAGCGGATCAGGTTGGTTAAATCTTGGCAACTTGATCGCTCTGCGCGACCCTGTTGCCGTTCGACCACGCTCATCCTGACTGATCAGTCAAAACCCATCGCTCCCGGTGCAGGGTGGGACGCTGGTTGCGGCGACCCGCTTGCGTACCCGGTCCCCCTTGGCTATAGCGCCGGACAGCGGAGTGTAGCTCAGCCTGGTAGAGCACTGTGTTCGGGACGCAGGGGCCGGAGGTTCGAATCCTCTCACTCCGACCAAGCGATCAGTCCCGAGTTAATCGTAAGCGATAAAGCGCGGCCCGTGCGCACGGCAAACGCGCCTAGAGTAATAATCATGTGACTGGAATCGCCCGATTACAATCAGATGATTGAAATTGCTCGCCAAAATATGAGTAGACTGTTTCTCATCATGTGAGAAGCAGTCTAGGTGTTTGATCCCAGACTTTAATGGTGCATTATATTCTTCTGAGTGGAAGGAGGCATTATGGTCCAGGTTTTACACGGTCGCGCCACAACGACAGAGGCGGTCCGTCGAGCGATACAGCATAGTCAAGA
>JAJZEG010000074.1 GCA_021828605.1 Pseudomonadota bacterium
TCTTCCTCCCGATGCGCGTGGCTGTCCGCCATGGGGGCGGAATAATAATGCACCTTCCAATGATCCGACACCGCGAGATGCACCGGATAAATCACCCCCTCAATGATCAGCACCCGGTATTTCCGCCAAAACCCATCCGCATTCCGGGTCTCGACATAATCAATCGCCAGCAAATCATTCCCAGGCAGCCGCCGCAACGCATTTTGTAGCCCGCACCCATCATCCGCACGCTCAAAATACTGTCCGGTATGATAGCCCGGCACCCGTAATAACATCGGAAATTCAGGGATGGCCGCAGCCTCCTGGCGGCTGACTGATCGCACGCGCGGCACCACCACACCGGGCAACCCCGCCAGTCGCCGTGCTACCGCCACCCGTCCGGTATCGCGCACGGCCGCCGGCGCATTAATCACCGGCACCGCACACGCCGCGATCCGCTGGGTCAGATCCGCCAGCGCCGCATCAGCAAAATCAGCATCACCAATCGCATTCACCACCAAATCAAAACCACATAGTTCCAAATCAGCGGGCAAATAATCAGCATACGCCACGCTCACCGCCCAGATCGCCGGATCAAACCAACCCTGCATCCCGATATTGCCGCCGCGCGCCGCCACCAACAGCAAAACCCGCTTGCGCCCCGCGACTGGCCCGCGCGGCGGGATCACCGGATGGCGACGAAACCCTAAATACCGATGCGCCGCCGCGCGCGCATCGCCTTGCGCGTCCAAACAACGTGCCATCACCCGATGCGCTGCCGCCAAGCCCGGCTGCAACCGCAACGCCACCCGACCCTGCGCCGCCGCTTGCTCAAATTCCGCCGCCTCGATCAACGCCTCGGCGAGGCCAACCCGCGCCAATGCCGACCCCGGATGACACTGCACCGCCTGCGCAAAAACCGTCCGCGCCGCCGCGCGAAACCCGCTTGCAGCCGCCAACGTGCCCAAGGCGATCAATGCGTCATGATCCGTCGGATCGAGTTCCAACAGCCGAACATACGCCGCGCGTGCCGCTGGCTCATCACCAAGCCGCTCCAAATCCCGCGCCCTGCCCCGCAGCAGTTCCGGCACCGTTCGACACCCTTTGTCAGCATTCTGTTGCGCTTGCACCATCATCCCGACAGAGTGCGCCGCAATGGTAAATAAAACGTAAAAATCGCGAAAAATTTTCCCCTGTCCCGCGCGCAGCACCACCCCCGCGCAACTTATCCCCGTTATGCACCTAATCCACAGATGGCGGCCTGTCCCCCTCGCCACCAACCCCCTATGCTCAGCCGAATGGATATCATCGACTCCCCGCTGCTCGGCCTGTCCCAACGCCTGCCGCCCGCCAGCCTCGATGCGGAACAAGCCCTGCTTGGCGCGCTGCTCGCCAATAATAAGGCGTATGAACGCGTCTCCGAGTTCCTCGCCGCCGAGCATTTTGCCGATGCCGTGCATGGCCGGATTTACGAAGCCATCGCGCGGCGCATCGAAGCCGGTCAGCTTGCCGATCCGGTCACCTTACGCACCGAATTCGAACATTCCGGCCTGCTCAATGAGGTCGGCGGCACCGCCTATCTCGGCCAACTGCTCACCGCGATGATCGGCATTATCAATGCTGGCGATTATGGCCGAATTATTCACGATACCTGGATCCGCCGCCAATTGATCGATATCGGCGAAATCACCGTCAACCGTGCCTTCGGTGCCGAGGCCGAGCTTGACGGCGCCGGGCAAATCGAGGCCGCCGAGCAATCCTTGTTCGACCTTGCGACCCGGGGCGGCAATGAAGGCCGGGCGATGGATTTCGAAAAAGCCCTCGCCCTTGCCATCGAATCCGCCGCCCGCGCCTTTGAGCGTGATGGCAAAGTCTCTGGCCTCACCACCGGCCTCACCGATCTCGACGCGAAAACCGGTGGCTTACACCCCTCCGATCTGCTGATCCTCGCTGGCCGCCCCGGCATGGGCAAAACCGCCCTCGCCACCAAAATCGGCTTTGGCGCCGCGCAATCCCTGCTCGCCCAGGCGCGGGTCGATAATCCCAACGCCGAAGCAACCCAGGCCGTCGCCATTTTTTCGCTCGAAATGAGCTCCGAACAGCTCGCCACCCGGTTGCTCGCCGAGGAAGCGCGCGTCGCCTCGGACCGAATCCGGCGCGGCGAAATCGGCCAAAAGGATTTCGACAGCTTCGTTGCCGTATCGCGGCGCATCTCGCGCCTGCCGCTGATCATCGATGACACCCCGGCCATCACTTTGTCCGCGCTGCGCACCCGCTGCCGCCGCCTCAAGCGCACCCGTGGCCTCGCGCTCATCATCATCGATTATTTACAACTGATGCGCCCCGCCGCAGGCACCAAGCCGGAAAACCGGGTGCTCGAAATCAGCCAAATCACCCAGGGTTTAAAAGCCATCGCCAAGGAACTCGCGGTGCCGGTGATCGCCCTCAGCCAGCTGTCGCGCGCCGTCGAATCGCGCGAGGATAAACGCCCGCAACTCTCCGATTTGCGCGAATCCGGCACCATCGAACAGGATGCCGACGCGGTCATGTTCGTGTATCGCGATGAATATTACCTGCAAGCCCGAATGCCCAAGCAAATGGCCTTTGAAGGCGAGGATAAATTCCAAGCCGCCCTCGATAAATGGCAGCAGGATATGGAACAGGTGCATAATAAAGCCGAATTAATCCTCGCCAAACAGCGGCACGGCCCCACCGGCAAGGTTGATCTGTTCTTCGAAGCCGAATTCACCCGCTTCGCAGATCTGGATACCACGCATCCCTGACCCCACTTACCGCTCATGCAAGACGCACCTTTCTCCATTCCCGCCCATGACCGCGTGCTCGCGGGCAATGCCTGCCGCCATTTGTCCGCAGAGGACCGCGCGAGCTTGGCCCGGGCCGCCCGGCTCTATGTCGGCGCGCACGGCTTGATGCCCCGTGCCATGGGCCAACTCGGTCGTTATGCTGGCGGCGCGGTCGAGCGCGCCATGGGGCTGCTCGCCCCAAGCTTGCGCCAAAAAATCGAGGACACCGCCTCGGATGCGCTCTGGTCCCTGCTCAACACCGCCCGCCTCGGCCTCGCCGATACCGCGGATAGCCCTGCGCGCAACCGGATTTATCGGGGCAGCGTGGTCGCCAGCGGCGCGATTTCCGGGTTTTTCGGCGGCCCGGCCTTGCTTGCGGAAATCCCCTTGGCGATGACGCTGATGTTCCGCGCCATTGCCGAAATCGCCCGCGACTCCGGCGAAAACCTCTCCGACCTCGACACCCGCCGCGCCTGTTTAGACGTGTTCGGCCTCGGCGCAATTCGCAATCCCGATGCCGAGACCGAAGCCAGTTTCTGGGCGGTTCGCGCGGCCCTAACCCAAGCGCCGATTGCGGTTTTCCTGCGCACCATCGCCGGTCGCCTCTCGGTGACTTTGTCCGAGCAAGCCCTCGCGGGCGCGGTTCCACTGGTCGGCGCCCTCGCCGGGGCTGGCGCAAATTACTATTTCATGCGCCATTTCCAAACCATGGCCGAAATCCAT
>JAJZEG010000385.1 GCA_021828605.1 Pseudomonadota bacterium
TCCCCATCGGCTATGCCGATGGCATTTTCCGCGCCGCCTCCAACCAACTCACTGCCCGGCATCGCAGCAAAGTAATCCACCAAATCGGTCGGGTTTCGATGGATTTGCTCACTTTCGACGTCACCGATCATCCCGAGATCCAGCCCGGCAGCGATCTCACTGTGCTCGATGACGTGCAAACCATTGAAACCCTGGCGATTCAGGCCGGAACCTCCGGTTATGAAGTGCTGACCAGCCTCGGCGCCCGCTATCGGCGCGTCATCGAACCGTGATACTGACCCTGATGACCCGAATTTTCGATCCTTTCGCCCTGCTGGGCCGCACCCTCATCGCCTTGATCGAGGTGCTCGGTGAGTTAGGCCTGTTCACCGCCAGCGCCGTCATGGGGCTGGTGCGCCCGCCTTATTATCCGCGCAATCTCGGTCGCGCCTTCGCGGATATTGGCTTTTTCTCGCTGCCCGTGGTGGCGATGACCGCGATTTTCACCGGCATGGTGCTGGCGCTGCAAACCTATACCGGCTTTGCCCGCTTTGACGCCCAAAGCGCCATTGCCAGCGTGGTGGTGCTCTCGCTCACCCGTGAACTCGGCCCGGTGCTCGCCGGGCTGATGGTCGCCGGCCGCGTCGGCTCCGCAATGGCCGCCGAAATCGGCACCATGCGCGTCACCGATCAAATCGACGCGCTGACCACCCTGGCCACCGACCCGATCCGCTATCTGGTCACGCCGCGCCTGCTCGCCGGGGTGATCGCCCTGCCTTTGTTGGTGCTGATCGCCGATATTCTCGGCGTCGCGGGCGGCACGTTGGTCGCCACGGTGCGGTTCGGCTTCAATGAAACCGCCTATCTCCACCAAACCTTGCAACATCTGCACAGCATGGATGTCATTTCCGGCCTGATCAAATCCGCCGTATTCGGTTTCGTCATCGCGCTGATGGGCTGCTTTTTCGGCTATCGCTCGCGCGGCGGCGCGCAAGGCGTGGGCGCCGCCACCACCTCCGCCGTGGTCGCCGCATCCATCCTGATTCTCGGCCTCGATTATGTGCTCACCCAGGCGTTTTTCACCCTATGACCCAATCCACCGCGAAAATCGCCATCCGAGGCCTCACCAAAAGCTTCGGCGCCAAAAAAATCCTTGACGGGCTCGATCTCGACATCGCGCCGCGCACCAGCATGGTCGTGATCGGCGGCTCAGGCACCGGCAAATCGGTGCTGCTCAAATGCTTGCTCGGCCTGATCACCCCCGATTCCGGCCAAATCCTGATCGATGGCGAGGATGTGCTCACCGCCGCACCTGAGCGCGCCCGCGCCTTGCGCGACCAAATCGGCATGCTGTTTCAAAATGGCGCGTTGTTCGATAGCGAATCGGTCTGGGAAAACGTCACTTTCGGCCTGCTCGCGCGCAAACGCATCACCCGCGCCGACGCCCGTGCCCGCGCGATCACCGTGCTGGCCCAAGTCGGGCTGACCGAACAGGTGGCTGATTTGAGCCCCGCCGAACTCTCCGGCGGCATGCAAAAGCGCGTCGCCTTGGCCCGCGCCATCGCGGTCGAACCCTCGATCTTGTTTTTCGATGAACCCACCACCGGCCTCGATCCGATCATGGGCGCGGTGATCGATGGGCTGATCATCGATTGCGTGAAAAATCTGGGCAGCACCTCCATCGCAATCACCCATGACATGGCGAGCGCCAAGCGGATCGGCGATCGCATCGCCATGCTGTTCGCGGGCAAAATCATCTGGCAGGGCTCGCCCACCGACATCGCCGCCAGCGGCAATGAATTCGTCGATCAATTCACCCATGGCCGCCGCGAAGGCCCGATCCAAATGGCCCTCCGCCGTTAGTTTTTCCGCACGCTAATGCCCCCGGATCCTCACCTTTAAATCAAAGGTCACCGCCCGATGCGGCATTTTCGCGGTGAAGGGCGGAAACCGGGTCGCGCGCACCGCCGCAACCGCCGCCCGGTCGATCGGCGGTGCGCCTGATGAGTGCAGCACCGAAACCCCGAGCAACGCCCCACTCGGCGCGATTACAATCGCAACCGTGGTAACCCCGCGCAAATGCATCATCGCGACCTGCTCTGGCACCTTCAAATCCGCCTGCACCGCCTGATGCACCTGCCCGGCATAAAGCTCGGTCGCGTCGGCCTGTGCGGCGGCACTCACCACCGGTTGCGGTGGCGGCGCGGGTGGGGGCGGCGGCGCCGCAACATGCGGGATCGGCTTGGGATGCACCACCGGCCTCGGCACGGGCCGAGGAATCGGCTTGGGCGGCGGCGGCGGTAATGGTTTAGGCGGCGTTACCATTTTGGGCGGCGGCGGCGGCAACGGTTTGGGCGGCGGCTTAGGGATCGGCTTTGGCGGTGGCGGCGCGATCACATGGATTTTCATCACCGATTTATGCTTGACCACCACCGGCCCGGCCTCATTGGCGAAATGCAGGAACACCAGCAACAAGGCCGCCTGCACCACCAGCGCGCTGACCAACGCCCAACCAAACCGGTTTTGCTGCGCCAAAGCCGGATGATCAACGCGCCCCGCGGGCCCGCTTTGCCGAACCCGCGTCAATGCCGTCATCAGGGTGCCGCGACCGGCTGCGCTGCGATGCCGATATTAGTCACCCCGGCTTTGCGCGATGCATCCATCACCGTCACGAAATGCTGAAACGCGACATGTTTGGACGCCGCAATCGTCACCTGGGTTTTACCCGGATCGCCATCAGCCTGAAACAACGCGGTGAGCTGCCCCGGCGTCAAAATCGCTGACTTCACCTTGATCGTACCGTCACGCAAAATATTGACGGTATATTTTGGATGCTTCAGATGCTGGGTTTGCGTCGAGGTCGGCAGTTGCATCGACATCCCGGCATCGGGAATCATTTGCAGCGTCACAATAATGAAAAACACCAGCAAAAATAACATCACGTCAATCATCGGAATAATCTCGACGCGAGCCTTGCGCGGCTCGAAATAGCGCATTTTCATCCCACTTGCCCCTATTTCGCGGCGGCGACTTGCCGCACTTCCGTGCGCGCACTCACCAAGGGCACCAGCGGCGAGCCATCGGTGCGGTTCAAAATCATGGTGCGAATGGTCTCCATCTGATGCAAAATCAACCGAACCTGGTTTTGCAACATATTAAACGCGGCTAAACCAAGCATCGCGATCAAAATACCAAACGCGGTGGCAACCAACGCATCCGCCACCCCGCCAGTCACTTCCGCCGGCGCATGGCCCGGTTTTGCCAATACCGAGAAGGCATGAAACATCCCGATAATGGTGCCAAACAACCCCAATAAAGGTGCCAAGGTCACAATCGTATCCAACACCCATAGGCGCTGATCAAGCCGGGGGGCGACCAGCAAAATCGCCTCATCCATCCGGCTATTCAGCGCCGCCGGATCCGATTCGCTGACATGGTTCAGAGCCGTATCGATCAACACCGCCTCCGGCTGCTTGCCAGCCATGGTGCGCAACTCATCGAAATCGGCGCGGGTCAGCGTGGTCAT
>JAJZEG010000096.1 GCA_021828605.1 Pseudomonadota bacterium
GAGGATCCGATACCGGCTGATTATCCATTACTGAACCAAAACATCAGGAGGAAACAATAAATGACCCATTATGTTGGGGCGATTGATCAAGGCACCACGAGTTCACGCTTTATCGTGTTTGATAAAGGCGGTAACATTGTGTCAGTTGCGCAAAAAGAGCACCGTCAGATTTATCCGAAGCCGGGTTGGGTTGAGCATGATCCTTTGGAAATCATGGCTAATACCAATGAGGTGATTGGGGCGGCGTTGGCGCGGGCTAATCTGACTGCGCGTGATTTGGTTGCGGTGGGCATTACCAATCAGCGCGAAACCACCTTGCTGTGGGACCGCCATACCG
Source organism: Pseudomonadota bacterium (assembly GCA_021828605.1). The sequence goes on from JAJZEG010000096.1 coordinate 338, forward strand.
GCCAGCCGCTGTGCAATGCGTTAGTGTGGATGGATACCCGCACCGATCAGCTGGTGCAGCGTTTCACCAAAGAGGGCGGGCAGGACCGGTTTCGCGCCAAGACCGGGCTGCCGTTAGCGACGTATTTTTCCGGGCTGAAATTGCTGTGGATTTTGGAGAATGTTGAGGGTGCGCGGGCCAAAGCGGAATCGGGGGATGCGCTGTTTGGCACCATCGATAGCTGGCTGACCTGGAATTTGACCGGTGGTGCGCAAGGCGGGCTGCATTTGACCGATGTGACCAATGCCAGCCGGACCATGCTGATTGATTTGGCGACCTGCGATTGGGATGCGGAGATGCTGAAGCATTTCAATATTCCCCGTGCCTGCCTGCCAAAAATCGTGGCGTCTTCGGCGGTTTATGGCGAGATCCAGACCGCGACTTTGCGCGGCACCAAGCTTGCGGGCATGCTCGGCGATCAACAGGCGGCGTTAGTGGGGCAGACCTGCTTCGCGCCGGGCGAGGCGAAGAATACCTATGGCACCGGCTCGTTCATGTTGATGAATACCGGCACCGAGCCGGTGCAATCCAAGGCGGGGTTGCTCACCACCTTGGCCTATCAGTTTGGGAGCGAAAAACCGCGTTATGCGCTGGAGGGGGCGATTGCGATTACCGGTGCGCTGGTGCAATGGTTGCGCGATAATCTGAAACTCTTCGATGTGGCGCCGCAGATTGAGCCGCTGGCGCGCAGTGTTGAGGATAATGGCGATGTCTATATCGTGCCAGCATTTTCCGGCCTGTATGCGCCTTATTGGAAGGATGATGCGCGCGGGGTGATTGCCGGGCTGACCCGGTTTGCCACCCGCGCCCATTTGGCCCGTGCGGCGCTGGAATCGACCGCCTATCAGGTGCGCGATGTGGTTGAAGCGATGCAGGCCGATAGCGGGATTACGCTCGCGACGCTGAAAACCGATGGCGGCATGGTGGCTAACGAATTGTTAATGCAATTCCAATCCGATATTTTGGATGCACCGGTAGTGCGCCCGAAAATGACCGAAACCACCGCACTGGGTGCTGCTTATGCCGCCGGGTTGGCGGTGGGATATTGGGCGAATGTCGAGGATTTACGGGCAAATTGGGGCGTTGATAAGACCTGGGAGCCGACGATGGCGGCGGAACGGCGCGATCATTATTATCGGTCATGGAAAAAGGCGGTGCAGCGCTCCTTTGCCTGGGTTGATTAGCAGCGCCTACTGTTAGAGAACTCATAAAAATCGTTATGGAGAGAAACGAATGTCGGACATCGATGGATCAATAACAGGACATCCGCGCGGGCCTTTGATGGGTGTTAAAATTGGCTGGCGGGCGCAATCGATTTTTTCGGAGATGATTGCGGAGTTTTTGGGCTGTATCGTGCTGATTGCCTTTGGCGCCGGGGTGGTGGCGGTCGCGGTGGTTGGCTTGACCGAGTCGGGTCGGACTGCGGTGATTTTCAATGGCGCGGGTGGTTGGCTGCTGATTACCTGGGGCTGGGCGTTCGCGGTGACCATGGCGATTTACGTGGCGGGCGGGATCACCGGGGCGCATCTCAACCCTGCTGTTAGTTTGGCCTTTGCGGTCAAGGGGGATTTTCCTTGGCGCAAGCTGCTGCCTTATTGGGTGGCGCAGGTGGCCGGATGTTTTACCGGGGCGGCCTTGGTTTATGCCGATTATTTTCGGGCGATCAATGCCTGGAATGCGGCGCATCATGTTGCGTCCTATGCGGCGGCGGGCGGGCTGACCACTTTCAGTATTTTCGCGACATTTCCGGCGAGTTATTTGGGCGGGCATATGGATTTGGCGTTGCTGGATCAGATTATCGGCACGTTTTTTCTGCTGCTGTTTGTGCTGGCGATTTCGGATAATCTGAATCTCAGCCCGACCTCCAATATGGGACCGCTGATGGTTGGGCTGGCGGTCGCGGCGATTGGCATGTCGTTTGGGGTGGATGCAGGCTATGCGATCAATCCGGCGCGCGATTTTGGGCCGCGTTTATTTACCTGGGTGATGGGTTGGGGCAGCAATGCGTTTCCTGGACCGCATGATTATTGGTGGGTGCCGATCGTGGGGCCGATGATTGGCGGGGTGTTGGCGGTGTTGGTTTATAAATGGTGCATCAGCCTGACCTTGTTGGAGCGGGTCAAATTATTGAAAAACGAGCAGCCGCATCCGCACATCGATGGTCTGGGCTATAGTTTGGAGAAATTGCAGGCCGCACTTGATGAGGCGAAATTGCATCAGACGCCGGTTTCCTGAGCGTCTCGCGACATCAACCTGCCAGCCAGGAGGGGGCTGGCAGGTTTTTGCTGGCGAGAAAAGCGGGGTTGAACAGTTTGGATTGATAGCGCGCCCCGGAATCACACAAAATGGTGACGATGGTGTGGCCCGGGCCGAGCGACCGCGCGGTTTGGATTGCGGCGGCGACATTGATGCCCGCCGAACCGCCGACGCACAGGCCTTCATGGATCATCAGGTCGAACACCTGGGCGAGGGCTTCGGGATCGGGGATGCGCACCGCATCATCGATGGGTGCCGCTTCAAGATTGGCGGTGACCCGGCCTTGGCCGATGCCTTCGGTGATTGAGGAACCGCTGGAAACCAGGTCGCCGGATTTGATCCAACTATAGAGCGCGCTGCCATCCGGGTCGGCGAGAATGATTTTGACTGTGGGCTTATGGGCTTTGAGGGCGAGGGCGACACCGGCCAGCGTGCCGCCGGTGCCGCAGGCGCAGGTGAAGGCATCGACCTCGCCGTTGGTTTGATCCCAGATTTCCGCCCCGGTGGTCAGGCGGTGGCCCTCGCGATTGGCGGTATTATCGAACTGATTGGCCCAGAAGCCGCCGGTTTCTTCGGCGATGCGGCGCGAGACATGGACGTAATTGCCGGGATCGCGATAGGGCTTGGCCGGGACCAGCCGCAGATCGGCGCCGATCATGCGCAGGAAGTCGATTTTTTCCTGGCTCTGGGTTTCGGGCATGACAATGATGCAGCGATAGCCAAGAGCGTTGGCAACCAGGGTCAGGCCGATGCCGGTATTGCCGGCGGTGCCTTCGATGATGGTGCCGCCCGGCTTGAGCGCGCCGCGTGCCTCGGCATCGGTGATGATGGCGAGGGCAGCGCGATCTTTGACCGAGCCGCCGGGATTC
>JAJZEG010000005.1 GCA_021828605.1 Pseudomonadota bacterium
ATATCTTGCTTCGGCACGCCATCGGAAACCAACTTCGCGGCAACCGTGTCAGCGCGCTTGAATGACAGACGCTGATTGTAAGCCGGCGTGCCCGAGGTATCGGTATAGCCGTTGACGTTCAGCGAGGTGACGTGGGTGGTGCGCGAGGCATTCGCGGCCTGGGCAATAATCTGGTTCGCACGCGGCGTCAGATTATATTTGTTCCAGTCAAAGAACACCAAGTAAGTGCGCGCGGGCGCGGGCGCCGGAGCCGCAACCGGCATCGGTGCCGCAACCGGCGGTGCCGGTGGTGCCGGCGGGAACAGCTCATAGGTCAGACCGGCGAGAACCATATTATTGGTGTCGGGGCCCAATTTGACCGAAGCCGGCGCGTGCGGTGTGACCAGATTAAACGAAGCGGTATAGGTGCGACCGCTGATCCGCATGTAGCGGTATTGCAAAGTCGCCGAGAGGCCCGGCGCGCCAGGGATCGGGAACGACGCACCGGCGATTGCCTGATAAGCAAGGCCGCCACGGGTTTGATTAATGCCGAATTCGGACGGGCCACCATCAAACGCCGGAACCGAAACGCCATCGAGATGCACGAACTGATAGCCAACGCCGACGCCGACGAACGGGTAAAAATACGGCGTGCCAACATCGAAATCATAGAGCGCATTGACCATCGCGCCGTATTTTTTTTCTTTGCCCGAGGCCGTGTGTTGGCCCGGCACCAGCACGGTGCTGGCCGAGCTAACATCGATCTTGCTCAGTTGATTGTCGAAATAATCGCCTTCCAGCTCAACCCGGAAGCCATTGCCAAAACCATAGCCAACGCTCGCTTCGCCGGTGAACCCATTATGGAACACCGCGCGCGCATCGCCAGCACCGTTAATATTCAAAGCAGGAACCGCCAGAGTTTTAATCTTGCGGCTACCCATGACATTGTAGCCCAGGCCTGCACTGACATAGGGGCCGGTTACCGGCTGTGCCATTGCGGCCACAGGGACCAAAGCGGGAGCCGACAGCAGAGTCGCGGCCAAGAGCATAGAGCGTAATTTCATTTATTTTCTCCTTTTGCAGTTTCGCCCGCTTTTAATAATCGGATCAGCGCGGGAACGACGCATCCGACATATAGCATCCCCTATCGCCCGGTGTAGCGGGGGGCGCGACATTTGAGCAGCCCTGTGGCACATTAGACACATTATCGATTGGGGCGCTCAGAATGGGCAAACGATTCGAGGGTCAAAATACCTTGTGCTACCAACGATATTGACATGATTGTCGGTATTACCTATACGGTAACCTTATGTGGTTTGCGTCAAATACTCGTTCCTGTCATGACCAGCAGAGTAAGCGCGGCAGTTGGGTCGCGCATACAGTCGCGTCTTCACGCGCTGGACTCTGGAAGGACAATCATCAAATGGCAGAAACCGCAGTCATCGATGCACGCAACTTGCGTGCGGCGCGCCGCGATATTGCCGGCGATTCACCGGCGGACGCCAGTCTCGCCGAGTCGTTGTTTTCCGTCAGCCAGTTGGCGCGACAGCTCGGTGTCACCGCGCGAACAATTCGTTTCTACGAGGATAAAGGCCTGCTCACGCCGAGCCGGGCGGGTACCACGCGGGTCTATACCGTGCGCGACCGGGCGCGTTTGATGCTGATTTTGCGCGGCAAGCGGCTTGGATTTTCGCTGCGCGAAATCAAGGAATATCTCGACCTTTATGATATCGACCCGACTCACCTCACCCAGGTGCGGCAATTGCTTGGGGGGGTGCGTAAGCGCATCGCCAAGCTCCATGATCAACGGGCCGCCCTGGAACAAAGCCTTGCCGAACTCGCCGACATCGAACGTCAGGCCGAAACGGTCCTGAACGATCCGGCGTTTGCCAACAAAATCCGACCCTAAACCACGCCATTAATCGTCACACTCCAGAGGAGCTTGTCACATCCATGACCAACGCTGTCATCGCCGGCTATGCCCGTTCGCCTTTCGCACCTGCCAAAAAGGGCGGCCTGACCCGAGTTCGGCCCGATGAATTAGCGGCAGAGGTGGTTCGCGCCTTGATTGCGCGCACCGGTGTGAAGCCCGAAGATATCGAGGATATCATTGTCGGTTGCGCCTTCCCGGAAGCCGAGCAAGGGCTGAATGTCGCCCGGCTGATCGCCTTGCTCGCGGATTTGCCGATCAGTGTGGCGGGTGCAACGGTCAATCGCTTCTGCGGCTCATCAATGTATTCGGTGCATATGGCGGCGGGCGCCATTGCCATGGGTGCCGGCGAAGCGTTCCTCGCGGTCGGTGTCGAAAACATGACCAGGGTGCCGATGGGCGGCTATAACCCGATGCCGTCACCCGCTTTATTCGCCAAAAACCCCGCCGCTTATATGGGCATGGGCGACACTGCGGAGAATGTCGCACAGCGTTGGCAGATCACCCGCGACGCCCAGGAAGAATTCGCCCTCGCGAGCCATGTCAAAGCCGCCGCAGCCCAAAAAGCCGGGCGCTTGGCAGGCGAGATCGTGCCGATCACCCTGAGCAAGGCCAATGCCACGCAGGATGAATGTATTCGTCACGATGCCTCGCGGGAGGGTTTTGCCGGTCTGAAACCGGCGTTCGATGCGAATGGCACGGTTACCGCGGGCACCTCGTCGCCGTTGACCGATGGCGCCTCGGCGGTGCTGGTCTGCTCGGAAGAGTATGCCAAAAAACATGGGCTGGAGATCACCGCGCGGATCAAATCGACGGCGGTTGCCGGCTGCGCGCCTGACATTATGGGCATCGGTCCGATCGCCGCCTCGCGCAAGGCGCTGGCTCGCGCCGGGCTGACCGCGCGTGATTTGAACATTGTTGAGCTGAACGAGGCTTTTGCCTCGCAGGCGCTCGCCTGCATTCGTGATTTGGAGCTCGATCCGGCTACGGTTAATCTCAATGGCGGTGCGATCGCTTTGGGGCATCCTTTGGGATGTTCTGGCGCTCGTATTACCACGACCTTGCTCAATGCGATGGAATGGAAGGATACCCAGATTGGACTGGCGACCATGTGTATAGGTTTAGGCCAGGGTATTGCGACCATCATCGAACGGGTCTGATCCACTTGTAATATCCGGGCAAAGGCGTAAGGCGCTCTGCCCGGAGCAAGAAGATAAGCCGCGGCCACAAGCTGCGGTTTTTTTATGTGAGCTTGATATGGTTCAGATTTAATCCTGATGGGGTATCTGTTTAAGAACGCCGGGGGGGGGCAGCAACTTCAGGTGTCAGCCAGCAGATAGCGCTTTACCAAGTGTGAAATTTCCTGCTGCATCACATACCTTTCAGGCAGGCTCAATCTCAGCGCTTGGTGTATCAGCGTATCCACAGTGGGTAATAGTATACGGCAGGCTAAGGCTATGTCACTGGGGAGAAGCACCTTGCGGTGAGGTTCTAGTAGTGAGATAAGCAGGGT
>JAJZEG010000197.1 GCA_021828605.1 Pseudomonadota bacterium
TATGCCCGGTCGGCTGGTGGGCGTGTCGCTCGATGCGGCGGGCGCACCGGCTTTGCGCCTCGCTTTGCAGACCCGTGAGCAGCATATCAGGCGGGAAAAGGCGACATCGAATATTTGCACCGCCCAGGTGCTGCTGGCGGTGGTGGCCGGGTTCTATGGGGTCTGGCACGGGGCTGAAGGTCTGACCCGGATCGCCAAGCGGGTGCATCTGGCGGCGCGGTTGCTCGCTGGCGCGGCGATCGAGGCTGGGTTTATGCTCCGGCATGATCTGTTTTTTGACACGATCACCATCGAGACCGGGGATGCTACCGAGGCGATGATGGCCCGCGCGTTAGCGGCGGGGTTCAATTTCCGACTGGTGGATGATCAGGCGGTGGGGATCGCGCTCGATGAGACGGTGACCCATGCCGAGCTTGAGCAACTCGCCACGGTGCTGGGCGGGTCGCTGCAAGCAGTGCCGGTCGCGCTTGATGGGTTGCTGCGCCAGAGCGATTTCATGACCGCCTTGGTGTTTAACCAGCATCGCTCCGAGCATGGCTTGCTGCGCTATATCAAACAGCTCGAAGACAAGGATATCGCGCTCAATCGCAGCATGATTCCGCTTGGGTCATGCACCATGAAACTCAATGCCACCGCCGAGATGATCCCGATGACCTGGCGCGGCTTTGCCGATATCCATCCGTTCGCACCCGCCGCGCAGACGCGGGGTTATGCCGCGCTGATTGCGCGGTTGAGCGAGGATTTAGCGCGGATCACCGGCTTTGCCGCGGTCTCGTTGCAGCCCAATTCCGGGGCGCAGGGCGAATATGCCGGTCTGCTCACCATCCGCGCCTATCAGCAGGCGCGCGGTCAGGGGGCGCGGGATATTTGCCTGATCCCGAATTCGGCCCATGGCACCAACCCGGCCTCGGCGACGATGGCGGGCTATCGCGTGGTGGTGATTGGCTGCGACAAAGCGGGCAATATCGATCTGGCGGATCTGGCCGCGAAAATCGCCTTGCATCGCGACCGGATCGCCGCACTGATGATCACCTATCCCTCGACCCATGGGGTGTTCGAGGCCAGCGTGCAGGATATTTGCGCCGCCGTGCATGAAGCGGGCGGGCAGGTTTATATGGATGGCGCCAATATGAATGCGCAGGTCGGCCTGACCAGCCCGGCGGCGATTGGGGCGGATGTTTGCCATTTGAACCTGCATAAAACCTTCTGCATCCCCCATGGCGGCGGCGGGCCGGGGGTGGGGCCGATTGCGGTGGCGAGCCATCTCGCCCCCTATTTGCCGAACCATCCGATGCGCGCCGATGCCGGACCCGTCAGCGGTTTCGGGCCGGTCAGTGCAGCGCCGTTTGGCAGTGCGGCGATTTTGCCGATCCCTTACGCCTATATTCGGATGATGGGGCCCGAGGGTTTAGCCGAGGCGACCAAGGTGGCGATTTTGAACGCGAATTATATCGCGCATCGACTAACACCTTATTATCCGATTTTATATTCGGGCACAAACGGTACGGTCGCGCATGAATGTATTATTGATTGCCGGGGGTTTCAGGCGCAGGCGGGGGTGATGGTCGAGGATATCGCCAAACGGCTCCAGGATTACGGGTTTCACGCGCCGACCATGTCCTGGCCGGTGCCGGGCACCTTGATGATCGAGCCGACCGAGAGCGAGAATCAGGCCGAGATCGATCGGTTTTGCGATGCGATGATTGCGATCAGCGGTGAGATTGCCGCGATTGCGGCGGGGGATTTGCCGCGAGACGATAACATGCTCAAAAACGCGCCGCATACCGCCGCCGAGGTGATGGCGAGCGATTGGTCCCATGCCTATAGCCGCGAGCAGGCGGCCTTTGCGCTCCCGTTCGTGGCGGGCGCGAAATATTGGCCGCCGGTGAAGCGGGTGGATAATGTTTATGGCGACCGGAATCTGGTTTGTAGCTGCGCCGGGATCTCGTCATATGCGGCGGCGGCCTGACGGCGCGAGGCGGGCTGTTCGGCGGCGGAAATATAGTCGCGGGTGAGCGGCACTGCATCCTGCCTGCGCGCGAGCTGGATTTGAAAGACCATGTGATCCTGGACGCTGAAAGCGAGTTCGGAGCCCGCTAAATACAGTTCGAACATGCGGCAGAAGCGTTCATCGTATAACGAGGCGATGGCATCGCGGTTAGCGGCGAAGCGGCGGCGCCAGTGATTGAGGGTTTTGGCGTAATGCAGACGCAGAATTTCGATATCGGTGCTGCGCAGGCCCGAGCGTTCCAGCGGCGCAAAAACTTCGGACAGAGCCGGGGCGTAGCCGCCGGGGAAAATATATTTGGTCAGCCAGGGGCTGGTGGCGGCGGGACCATCGAACCGACCGATCGCGTGCAGCAAGGCGACACCGTCGGGTTTCAGGCAGCGTTTGATCGTCTCAAAGAAGGCCTGATAGTTGGGGATGCCGACATGCTCGAACATGCCGACCGAGACGATACGGTCGAATTGCTGATCGACCAGCCGGTAATCGAGCAATTCGAAGCGGACCCGCTCGCTCAGCCCCTCGGCGGCGGCGCGGGCGCGGGCTTCGCTGAGCTGTTCGCTGGACAGGGTGATGCCAAGCACCTGGGCGCCGTAATCACGGGCCAGCGCAATCGCGGTCGCACCCCAGCCGCAGCCAATATCGAGCACGGTGCGGCCGGGTTGATCGAGCAGGAGCTTGGCCGCGATGTGACGGATTTTTGCTTGTTGCGCTGCTTCGATGGACTCGTCACCGCGCGGGAAATAGGCACAGGAATAGAGCCGCTCGCGATCAAGGAACAAAGCATAGAGGCGACCGTTCAGATCATAATGATGCGCGACATTTCTGCGGGCGCGATGGATGCTGTTGAGTTGCAGCACCGGTCGCAGCCAGCGCAGCAGGCTGGCATGCAGGCGCAGGAGCATGATTTCATCTTGGTGGCGTTCGACATTTTCCAACAGCACCGCCAGGAAATCATGGATATTGCCGGAGGTTAGGACCAGCCCGCCATCCATATAGGCCTCACCAATGCCAAGCCACGGGGTGCGCGCGACATGGCGAACCGCCGCCCAATCGGTGAAGGCGATGGCGGCGCTGGTCTGTCCGCCAGTGCCGTAGTGAGAGATTTTCTGGTCAGGCCAGCGGACGGTGAGTCGGCCATCCTGGACCAGGCGGCGAAACAACCAATTCAGCATCATCCGCATGATTTTCGTGCTCCGGAAACATCATCCCGGAGCAGAGATAGGCAGGCAAGGTGGTTGGATAAAGGGGTTAGCGCAAAAACAGGCCGGATCACCGTTTGATCGGGTAACGGTGATCCGGCTGAGCGTGGTTAGGCGTCGCCGTGATCCATGGTGAATTCGCCGAGGATCAATTTATCCTCGTCGTCTTCCTCATCCTCCTCGCGGGTGATCGCTTCGCCACGGGCTTGCTT
>JAJZEG010000041.1 GCA_021828605.1 Pseudomonadota bacterium
GTTGAAACCATTCCACCGCATTTGACGGTTTATTGCGGCCACGACCAGCGCAGCAGTGATGGTCGCCCCTTGACCATCACCAACCCCGATCAGGGGCGCGCCGTGTTTATGGATACCGGTGCGGGCAAAGGCGGGCATTTATCCTGGGTGGATTTGCCCGCCTTACAAACCAATTAAATATGCAGCGCGCGGCCATCGACAGCGAGGGCTGCTTCCTTAATCGCCTCGTTCAGGCTGGGATGGGCGTGGCTGGTGCGCGCGACATCCTCGGCTGAGGCGCCGAACTCCATCGCGAGCACCAATTCGGCAATCATGGTTCCGGCATCCGGCCCAATAATATGCGCGCCTAACAAACGGTCAGTGGTTTTATCGGACAGTAATTTCACAAACCCATCGGTATCGCCCATGGCGCGCGCGCGCCCATTCGCCATGAACGGGAATTTACCAATTTTATAGGCAATACCATCGGCTTTTAACTCCTCCTCGGTTTTACCCACCGAAGCGACCTCGGGCCAAGTATAAACCACACCGGGGATTGCGCCGTAATTCACATGACCCGCCTGCCCGGCCAAAATCTCAGCGAGGGCGACGCCTTCTTCCTCGGCCTTATGCGCGAGCATCGGTCCTGCGATCACATCGCCAATGGCGTAAATCCCGGGAATGGTGGTGGCAAAATGCCCATCGGTTTTGACCCGACCCCGCTCATCGAGCGTTACCCCGATCTCGGCCAAACCGAGTTGCTCGGTATTCGCCCGGCGGCCCACCGCGACGAGCACCACATCGGCTTCCAGCGTTTCGCTACCCCCACCTTTGGCGGCCTCAAGCTGGAGCGAAACACCCTTATCGTGCTTTTTCGCACTCACCACCTTGGTGGCGAGTTTGAATTTCATCCCGAGTTTACCGAGAATTTTTTGGAACGCGGTGGCAACCTCGCCATCCATGGTCGGCACCAGCCGGTCGAGATATTCAACCACCGTGACCTCAGCGCCCAAACGCCGCCACACGCTACCCAACTCCAAACCAATATAGCCGCCGCCGATCACCACCAGATGCGCCGGCACCTTGCTCAGCGCGATGGCACCGGTTGAGGTCACGATGCGTTTCTCGTCAACCTCAACGCCGGGCAAAGCAACACTCTCGCTGCCGGTGGCGATAACGATATGTTTGGCCGAATAATTCTTTCCGGCAACCTCGATCTGGTTGGCAGCGGTAAAGCGCGCAGCCCCTTTCAGCCAGGTGACCTTGTTCTTTTTGAACAGAAACTCAACGCCTTTGACATTGGCGCCGACCACCTCATCCTTGCGGCCCATCATTTTCGCCAAATCAAAGCTCACCTCTTTGGCGGTGATGCCGTGCTGGGCGAAATTCTCGCTGAGCGCGTGGAAGTTTTCCGATGATTGCAGCAGCGCCTTGGAAGGAATGCAGCCGACATTGAGGCAGGTGCCCCCCAAAGTCGCGCGCTTTTCCACGCAGGCAACCTTCATGCCCAGCTGTGCTGCGCGGATCGCGCACACATAGCCGCCCGGGCCACCACCAATGACAATAACGTCGAATTGTTCGGCCATTCCCCGCTCCTCAGATTTCGAGCATCAGACGACGCGGATCTTCGATGCTGTCCTTGACCCGCACCAAAAACGACACCGCTTCGCGGCCATCGATAATCCGGTGGTCATACGACACCGCCAAATACATCATCGGACGAATTTCCACCTTGCCCGCAATCGCCATGGGCCGGTCCTGGATTTTATGCATCCCCATGATCGCCGATTGCGGCGGGTTGAGGATGGGGGTGGACATCAGCGAACCAAACACCCCGCCATTAGTGATCGAAAAACTGCCACCAGAAAGCTCATCGAGCTTCAGCGCCCCATCGCGCGCGCGCTTGCCGAAATCAGCAATCGCCGCCTCGATTTGCGGGAAGCTGAGCGTGTCGGCATCGCGCAGCACCGGCACCACCAACCCGTTCGGGCTGCTCACCGCAATGCCCATATTGACGAAGTTTTTATAAATAATCTCATCGCCGTCGATCTCGGCATTCACCGCCGGAAACTCACGCAACGCGGCGACGCAGGCTTTGACGAAAAAGCTCATGAAACCGAGCCGCACGCCTTTGTGCTTTTTCTCGAACGCATCCTTATATTCAGTGCGCAACGCCATCACCGCACTCATATCCACCTCGTTAAAGGTGGTCAGCATCGCTGCGGTATTTTGCGCCTCCTTGAGCCGGGCGGCGATGGTGCGGCGCAGCCGGGTCATTTTCACCCTCTCCTCGCGCGCATCGGTCGCGCGGGCCGCTTTCGCCGCCACCGGCGCAGGCGCAGCACTTGGCTTGTCAATGAAGGCCAGCACATCGCCCTTGGTGATCCGGCCATCCTTGCCCGAGCCCTCGCCGACCCGCTCGGCGGTCAGTTTCTGCTCAGTCATGATTTTCTGTGCAGCCGGCAACGGCGCATGATCGCCGCGCGCGACCGGGCCCGAAGGTGCGGGCGGCGCATTCACCCCGCTCGGCGGATTGGCCGCAGGCGGCGGCGCGGCGGCGAGTGGGGCCGCAGCGGGGGCCTCCTTGCCGTCACCCGCGCCGATGCTGCCGAGCAGGCTGCCAACTTCGACCTCAGCGCCTTCATCTGCGGCAATCGCCTCGATCACGCCCGATGCGGGCGCGTTCACTTCCACCGTCACCTTATCGGTTTCCAGCTCGACAATCGGATCATCGCGCTCAACCCGCTCGCCCGGCTTTTTGATCCAGCGCGCCACCGTGGCGGTGGTCACGCTCTCGCCCAAGGTCGGGACTTTGATTTCGGTGGACATGATCGCTCCTATTCGGAATTTATAAGCCTAACGCTTGTTTCACCAGAGCCGCTTGCTCGGCGGCATGGATTTTCGCGAGCCCGGTCGCGGGGCTGGCCGCACATTTACGCCCGACATAGGCCGGGCGGGTTGCTGCCATTTTATCGCTGATACAGCTCAGAACCTGCTCAATCCGCCGATCCACAAACAGCCAGCCGCCCATATTTTCCGGCTCTTCCTGACACCAGATCACCTCAGCCTGACGATAGGGCTCAATCGCCGCTTTGAGCGCCTTTTTCGGGAACGGATAAAACTGCTCAAGCCGGATGATCGCGACATTATCCATCGTCCGCTCACGCCGCTCCGCGAGCAAATCATAATAGACCTTGCCCGAGCAAATCACCACGCGCTTCACCTGATCAGCGGGGGCAATCGGATCGGTTTCAGGAATAACCGTGCGGAAGGTCGAACCATGGCTCATTTCATCGAGCGTCGAGACCGCAAGCTTATGGCGCAACAGCGATTTCGGCGTCATGATCACCAGCGGCTTGCGGAAATTGCGCTTGAGTTGACGGCGGAGTGCATGGAAAAAATTGGCCGGGGTGGTGATGTTGCACACCGCCATGTTA
>JAJZEG010000279.1 GCA_021828605.1 Pseudomonadota bacterium
GGCATCGGCGTCACGAGGCGGGCGTAACCCAGCGGCTGGACGCCAGCCGCCATATCGCCGAAATCGCCGCCGTCCAGGCCGAGGCGCTAACCCGGCTTGATCTGGATGATGGCTTTGCTGCGCGCCAGCGCGCCTATCTGGAGCAGCTCGCCACCCAGTTCGGCATTGATCTGCCCGCCGATGATGATATGCAAGACGGATTGCAGAAACCATGATAGACTGCTTAGAAGACGCTAACCGATAAGAGGCTGCGGCGCGACGCATTCCTCAATCTCTGAATGAACGCGGGTTTGATCATGCGATTTTTAATTACTGGCGGTTGTGGCTTTATTGGGTCAGCAGTGATCCGTCATTTAATATCCATGCCCGATATCTCTGTGATAACGGTCGATAAACTAACCTATGCTGCCTCTGAAGCCGCGTTAGGCCCAGCCCTCACCGATTCCCGCCATCATTTGATCCGCGCCGATATCACCGATTACGCCGCGATGCGCGCCGCCTTCGCGAGCCATCAACCCGATCTGGTGATGCATTTGGCCGCCGAATCCCATGTTGACCGCTCAATCGACGGGCCGCGCGATTTTATCGAGACCAACATCACCGGCACCTTCACTTTGCTCGAGGCCGCGCGATCCTACTGGCAATCCTTGCCCGCCGACCGGCGCGATCGCTTCCGCTTTCACCATATTTCGACCGATGAAGTGTTCGGCGCCTTATCGCCCAGCGATCCCCCTTTCACCGAGACCACCGCTTACGATCCGCGCAGCCCCTATTCCGCCTCGAAAGCCGCCTCGGATCATCTGGTCCGCGCCTGGCACCATACGTACGGCCTGCCGACCCTGATTTCCAACACCACCAATAATTACGGCCCCTGGCAGTTCCCGGAAAAACTGATCCCGCTCACCATCATCAATGCGCTCGAGGGCAAGGAACTGCCGATCTATGGCGATGGCCACCAATGCCGGGACTGGCTCTATGTCGAAGATCACGCCAAAGCCCTGGTGCAGGTGGCGACCAGCGGCGCCCCCGGCGCGACCTATGCGATCGGCGCGCGCCAACCGCGGCGCAATATCGATGTCGTGCGCGCAATCTGCCGCCTGCTCGATACCAAGCGCCCCGATCCGCTCGGCCCGCATGAGCGGCTGATCCGCTTCGTCACCGATCGTCCGGGCCATGATTTTCGCTATGAAATCGACCCCTCGCACGCCGAAGCGGCGTTGGGCTGGTCCGCCGATCATGATTTCGAGGCGGGGATCGCGGCGACGCTCGATTGGTATTTGGCCCATCCCGCCTGGTGGCAGGCGATCCGTGCTAAAACCTATGGCGGTGGCAGGCTCGGCACCGCCGCATGATGGGGATTTCGAGAGCCAAAACCGGCTTACACCGCGCGCCTAAACTTTGGACCACAAAAATTAAAAAATGAGGATAAAAAATTGATACAAAAAGGGATCGTTCTGGCTGGCGGCTCAGGCACGCGACTGCACCCAATCACCGAAGCCGCCTCCAAGCAGCTTCTGCCGGTCTATGACAAGCCGATGGTCTATTACCCGATCTCGACCCTGCTATTGGCCGGGATTCGCGATATTCTGCTGATTTCCACCCCGGCCGATCTGCCGCAATTCCGCCGCCTGCTCGGCGATGGCGCACAATTCGGCATTACCATCACCTATGCCGAGCAAGCCAGGCCCGAAGGCATCGCCCAAGCCTTTCTGATCGGCGCCGACTGGCTGGCCGGGCAAGCCTGCGCGCTGGCTTTGGGCGATAATCTGATCCATGGCGATCATCTCTCGACCCTGCTGCGCGCCGCCGCCGCCCGCCCGAAGGGTGCCACCGTCTTCGCCTATCAGGTGCGCGATCCCGAGCGCTACGGCGTGGTCTCGTTCGATGCCGATGGCCGCGCGGTCGATATCGTCGAAAAACCGACCGTGCCCGCCTCGAACTGGGCGGTCACCGGCCTGTATTTCTATGATGAGCGGGTGAGCGCGCTGGCCGCCGCGATCAAACCCTCCGCGCGCGGCGAGCTGGAAATCACCGATCTGAACCACCGCTATCTCGAAGAAGGCTCCTTGCAGGTCGAGCGGCTGGGCCGAGGCACCGCCTGGCTCGATGCGGGCACGCCCGACTCTCTCCTGCAAGCGGCAACCTTCGTGCAAACCATCCAATCGCGTCAGGGTCATCTGGTCGGCTGCCCGGAGGAGGTCGCGTTTCGGATGGGCTTTATCGATGCGAGCGCGCTGCGCCGCCGCGCCCATCAGCTCGGCAAAACCGATCTGGGCCGGATCATGGCGGAAATCGCCGATGGCCACCAACCATGATCACCAAGCAAGCCATCCCCGAGGTGCTGCTGATCACCCCATCGCGCTTCGCTGACAGCCGAGGCTGGTTCAGCGAAAGCTGGAATCAGGCCCGGCTGCGCGATCACGGCTTTACCCATGAATTCGTCCAGGATAATCACTCTTTTTCGCGCGCTCCCGGCACGATTCGCGGGCTGCATTGTCAAATCGCCCCGTTCATCCAGGGCAAACTCGTGCGCTGCGTGCGCGGCGCGATCTGGGATGTCGCGGTCGATCTGCGGCGCGGCTCGGCCAGCTATGGCCAGCATGTCGCCGCCGAACTGACCGCCGAGAACGGCGCGCAGCTCTGGATCCCCGAGGGATTTCTGCACGGATTCTGCACTCTGGCGCCCGACACCGAAGTTATTTACAAAGTGACCAGTAGCTACGATAAAGCCTCTGAGCGCGGCGTTATCTGGAATGATCCTGATCTCGCTTTGCCCTGGCCCGTCGACGCCGATGCGGCGGTATTGTCGGATAAGGATATGGTAATGCCACGACTAAAGACCTGTCCTGACTGGTTCGCCCGATAATGACGCAGGGCGCGATCCTGATCACCGGCGCCTCCGGCCAACTGGGTGCTGCCCTCGCTGCGGGCGCACAACGCGCGGGCCTGGCGCATCACCCGGTGCAACGCCCTGATTTCGATTTCGACCATCCGGCCTCGATCGAGCGTATTTGCACTCAAACGACCCCTTCGCTGATCATCAACGCCGCCGCCTATACTGCCGTTGACGCGGCCGAGACCCACCCGGACGCGGCCTGGCGCGCCAATCGCGACGGACCCGCCGCCCTGGCCCAGTATTGCGCGCGCCACACGATCCCGCTGATCCATGTTTCCACCGATTACGTGTTCGATGGCAGCAAGGGCGCGCCCTATGTCGAATCCGACGCGGTCGCGCCGCTCGGTGTCTATGGCGCCAGCAAGGAAGCCGGCGAGCGCGCGGTGCTGGAGGGCTGCGCGCAAGCGATGGTGCTCCGCACCGCCTGGGTGTTTTCCGCCGGACGCGGCAATTTCGCCCGCACCATGATCGAAGCCGGCCGCAAACGGCCCGAATTACGGGTGGTGGCGGATCAGC
>JAJZEG010000200.1 GCA_021828605.1 Pseudomonadota bacterium
TTCATGATACAAAAAATGTGAAATATGATTCATTTATTCGTGGTTTATCTATAAGTTTATTAAATCCAAAAATTGCAATTTTTTTCAGCACGATATTCGTATTATTGATTCCAAAATCAGCGACTGCCGGGATAGAAATGACTTCGGTATTGATCGTCATTATTGAGGATATCGTTTGGTATAGTATCGTCGTAACGTTATTTTCGAATCCGTTCGTTCGGCACCGCTATGAGCGCATGCAGCCCGTGATAGAGCGTTGTATGGGAATTGTTTTCATCGCGTTTGGGGTTCGGGTTCTGGCCTTGATACGCCGCTGAAATTGATTTCGGCACGCGCAATAATGTCTCCAGGGACAGGGTCACGCGGTCCAAGGCTGGGCTGCATTGTCCGGTGATCGGGCTGCCCCCGTCACCCAGACCGCGCGGCCCGGGATCATTCACGCAATGACCGAGTCGGTTGCGCGGTCGTGGGTCGTGGCTCGCAGGAAAGGCCCTCCCCCCGATAAAGAGGCGGAAGAACCGCTGGCGTTAAGATTTGACTTCTGAGGTTTTCAGCTTCATGGCTGAGTGATGACTGTTGTTTTGTTGCAGTAACGGTCACGTCGAGGCCATCAAATGCTGCTAAAGTTTAATTGGATCTGTGAAATCGAACCGTCACCGCTCATTTAATGAAGTCACCTGGCAATTTTGTGTCATGTCGGGTGATGTCAGGAGTTCGGCGCCATGTCCAACAACGAGAGCAAGGCTCGCTCTGCCAGCACTGCCGATCCGATTTCGGATGTTGAAACGGTGGATATGACCGCAAGCGACGCTGTTCCGGTTGTGGGCATTGGGGCGTCGGCGGGGGGGTATTGAGGCGCTTATTCAGTTTTTTGATGCGATGCCCGCCGATAGCGGTGCGGCCTTCGTGGTGGTGCTGCATTTGGACCCGACCCGGGAAAGCCAGCTTTCGGCGATTTTGGAGCGTCATACCGCGATGCCGGTCGCGGAGATCGAGGACGGCATCAAGGTGGTGGCGAACCATGTTTATGTAATCGCGCCGAATTGTGACCTGACGCTGGAGGGCGACGTGTTGCGCCTGACCGAGTCGGATTTGCCGCGCGGGCATCGGCATCCGGTTGATGTGTTGTTCAAATCGCTCGCCGAGCAGAGGGCGGAACGGACGGTTGCGATTATTCTGTCGGGCACCGGCACCAATGGCACCCAGGGTTTGAAGGAGATCAAGGCCGCCGGGGGCCTGATTTTGGTGCAAAGCCCGGAGACCGGGCGGTTTGATGGGATGCCGCGGAGTGCGATTGGCGCGGGTCTGGCTGATCATGTGCTGGCGCCCGCTGATATGCCGAGGAAGCTGCTGCGCTATTTCCAGCACGGCTATATCAGCGCCCCAAACGGGCTGGCGAATTTTGCCACCGACAAGCGACCGGAATTTGAGCAGTTGCTGGGGCTGCTGCGCGCGCGCGCCGGGCATGAATTCCAAACCTACAAAGCGGCGACGCTGCTGCGGCGAATTAACCGGCGGATGAGCCTGAAATATATCGAGAAACTTGGCGATTATATCGAAGTGCTGCGCGGCGATCCGGCTGAGGTGCAGATTTTGGTGCGCGACTTGCTGATTAGCGTCACCAGCTTTTTCCGCGACACTGAGGCTTGGGAGGCGCTGGATGCCGCCGCGATTGGGCATTTGGTCGCGGATCGGGAGACCGGCGCGTCGATCCGGGTGTGGGTTCCGGCCTGTGCGACCGGCGAAGAAGCTTATTCAATTGCGATGCTGTTGACCGAGCGCGCGGAGGCGGCGCGCAAGCAGTTTGAATTGAAGGTTTTTGCCTCTGATGTGTTGGATGATAATCTGAATGTGGCCCGCGCCGGGGTGTATCCGGGGTCCAGCGTTGAAATGATGGCGCCGGAGCGGATCCGGCGGTTTTTTGATAAGCTCGATGGCTCCTATCAGGTTAAGAAGGCGCTGCGCGATTTGGTGGTGTTTGCGCGGCAGGATTTGCTGCGAGATCCGCCTTTTTCGCGCATGGATTTGATCACTTGCCGGAATATGTTGATTTATATCAAAGCGGAAACCCAGCGGCGGGCGCTGACCTTGTTTCATTTCGCGCTGCGCGAGGGTGGGCAGTTGATGCTCGGCAGTGCTGAAACCATTGGTCGGGCCGATGATTTATTTGAGACGGTTTCGAAAAAATGGCGGATTTATCGGCGGATTGGGCCGACGCGCCATGATATTGTCGATTTTCCGCTGCTGGGCGGCCATACCGACAAGCTTAATCGGCTGGATATTCTGCCACCCACCGAGCCCTCGGCGCGGGTGACCGAAACCGCGCGGCGGGCCTTGCTGGATCGCTACGCGCCCGCTTCGGTGTTGATTGATCGCAAGGGGCGCGCGCTGTATTTTCATGGTGAGACCGGCGATTATTTGAAACAGCCGAGCGGTGAGCCGACGCGCGATTTGCTGAGCATGGCGCGCGAAGGGCTGCTGGCGAAATTGCGCAGCGCGATGCATACGGCGTTTGCCGAGAAGCAGGAGACCCGGTTCCGAGCCCAGATCCGCCATGGTGAGATGGTCCGCTCGGTGATGGTGACGCTCGCGCCGGTGCCGGTGCCGCAGCAAGACGTCCCGTTGATGCTGGTGACCTTCGAGCCCGAGGCGGAACAGCCGATGCCGGTGGCGCGCGCGCCGGAGGAAGTGGGCGCGCATGAAGCGTCCTCCGCGCTGGAAACCGAACTGCGCTCGACCCGGATGGAGCTGCAAGCGACCATTGAGCAGCTAGAGAGTGCGAATGAGGAGTTAAAAGCCTCGAACGAGGAAGCCACCTCGATGAATGAGGAGTTGCAATCGACCAACGAGGAATTGGAGACCTCGAAGGAAGAATTGCAATCGTTCAATGAGGAGCTGCATTCGGTCAATAGTCAGCTCCAGCATAAAATCAGCGAGCTGGACGAATCCAGCAACGACATGGCGAACCTGCTGTCGGGGACCGAGATTGCGACGGTGTTTTTGGACACGGAATTGCGGATCAAGTGGTTTTCGCCTGCGACCACGCAGCTCTTCGAGTTGGTCTCATCGGATGTCGGCCGACCGATTGGCCATTTTGCCCGCAAATTTGCCGATGATAATTTGTTGAGTGATGGCGAGGCGGTGTTGGCCAGACTGACCCCGATTGAGGCGGAAATTCGGAGCGACGCCGGCAAATGGTTCCTGCGCCGGATGCTGCCTTATCGCACCCGCGATAACCGGATTGCCGGGCTGGTGGTGACGTTTATCGATATTACCGAGAAATCGCGCGCGACGGCGGTGATTGATGAGGCGCGGCTTTATGCCGAGGCGATTGTCGCGACGGTGCGGCAGCCTTTGGTGGTGCTTGATGGTTTGATGCGCGTGCG
>JAJZEG010000376.1 GCA_021828605.1 Pseudomonadota bacterium
ATATTCTGCTCGAACCTTATGGCGGCCAAATCCTGCATCTTGCGGTTGGGCAAACCACTGCATTAACGGCAATGTTAGCAACCGGCGCCGGCCTCGCTTTTGTCTTTGGCGGCAAACGCCTCGCACGCGGCGGGGATCCCTATCGCCTCGCCGCCGCAGGGGCACTGATCGGCTTGTTCGCGTTCTGCGCTGTTATTTTCTCAAGCCCACTCGACTTGCCGCCCTTGTTTGCCGCAGGCGTGTTTCTGGTCGGTCTCGGCGGTGGGCTGTTCCTGCTCGGCACTTTGTCAGACGCCATGGGCCGGGTGGTCGGCGGGATGAGCGGGCTCGCTCTGGGTGCCTGGGGTGCGGTGCAGGCGCTGGCGGCCGGTTGCGCCATCGCGCTCGCGGGCATCGTCCGCCATGTCATTGGTACGCTCGCAACCGCGGGCGCCTTCGGTCCAGCGATCAACAGTCCCGCCGCCGGATATCTCGCCGTCTATGAAATCGAACTTCTGCTCCTGTTCATCACGCTGATCGCCATCGGCCCGTTAGTTCGCCGCCGTGAAGCCAACCCTACCAGCCTGCCGCCCAGCCATCCCGCCCGTTCCCTCACCGCCCAACTCTAACACGAGGTCCGTCATGCAAACCGGTGCCATAACCCCCTATATCGATGTCGCTCAATTGGTGCTCTACGCGTTCTGGATCTTTTTCGCCGCCCTAATCTGGTATCTGGTCAAGGAGAACAAGCGCGAAGGCTATCCGCTGGTCACCAACCGCCCTGGCGAACGGCCAACCGGCCTGGTGCCGATCCCAAGTCCAAAAACATATCTGCTGCCCAACGGGAAAACCAAATCAGTGCCCTGGAACGAGCCGCTCGAAGTGCTCAATGCGCGTCCGTCATCCCCCTTGGAAGGCGCGCCGATCATCCCGCTCGGCAATCCGATGCAGGATGGTCTCGGACCCGCTGCCTACGCCCAGCGCTCGAACGAACCCGAAACCATGCCTGATGGCGAGCACCGCATCGTGCCAATCCGCGTCGCTCATGGCTATGATGTTGCGAGCGGTGATCCCGATCCGCGCGGCGCCCCGGTGATCACCCTGGATGGCAAAACCGCTGGCACAGTCATCGATCTCTGGGTTGATCTCGCTGATCAACAACTGGTGTGGTACGAGGCCGATGCCGCCACAATTCCGGCGCGCCGGGTGATGTTCCCCGCAGCGCTTGCCTGCGTGCAAGGCTCGGGTCGGGCGATCAAAGTCAAAGTGGTTTCCGTCACCGCAAGCCAATTCGCGCAAGCACCGCTGTTACAGGCACCCGACCAGATCACCCCGCGCGAGGAAGATCGGCTGATGGCCTATTTTGCCTCCGGCCATCTCTACGCGACCCCCGCGCGCTCGGAGCCCTACCTATGAGCGAGCAAGCCCGCACCCCCAACGGCCTGCCGCACGGTCTCCCATCCGGCGAAACGCTCCTCTGGCAAGGCAAGCCCGATTTCCGCACGTTGCTGCTGGGCGCATTCCGGCTCCGCCTGTTGAGCGTCTATGTCGGGGTTATCATCATCTGGAGCGTGGTGAGTTCCGCCTTCGCCGGGTACCAACCGCACGAATTGTTAGCGTCGATGATCTGGGCAATCAGCCTTGGCGGCGTGGCGCTCGGCATGATCGCGCTGATGGCCTGGCTCACCGCCCGCAGCACCATTTACAGCATCACCTCCAAGCGCGTGGTGATCGCCTATGGTGCCAGCATTCGCAAACATCTCAATCTACCATTCGCAAAAATTGAATCAGCGGGCATTCGTCTCGGCGCCGACGGCATCGGTGATATCCCGCTAACGCCCGATGCCCAATCACGCCTCTCCTATATTTTGCTCTGGCCGCACGTCAAAGCGGGCAAATCTGCCCGCACCGAACCGATGCTGCGCGCCGTGCCCGATGCCGCATCGGTTGCCAAAATCCTCGCCGATGCCTGGGCAATCCATCAAGGCGAGGCCATCAGTCTGTCGCGCCGCGACCCGCTCGTCGCCGCTCGCAGCACACAATCGCCCCTAAGCCAGGTCCGCGCCGCATGAATGACGCGGTCACGCACACGCACGAAACCCCGCGCGTGCCGCGTTGGGCGCTCATTTTCGTGGGCGGCCTGTTGCTCAGCACGATTGGTCTTGCCGGTTATGCACGCATCAACCACACTGGCGGCCAACCGATCAATTTTCGCGCCGGCGCCACGCAAATCGTGTTCCGCCAACTTGCCCATGACGCCATCAGCGTGACAACGCCCAACGGCGCCCCGATCGCCACCATCGCTCCCACCGCCGACGCCTTTTTGCGCACCACCATGCGCACGATGTTAGTCGCCCGCGCCCGAACCGGGCAATCGCGCACCGCCCCATTCCTGCTGATCCCCCAAGCGGGCGGCGCGCTCATTCTTGATGATCCACTAACGGGCCGTAATGTGTTTCTACAAGCCTTTGGTCCGGCCAACCAAGCGCAATTCGCCGCCCTCCTCGCACCCCAAAGGAATTGATCATGGCCAGCCACCCGATCCCCCTGCGCTGCTTGATCGATATCGAGCAAACACCAGCAAGTTTCCACGCTCATGCCATTCCCGATAATATCGACATTCGCGCAGGCGACATCGTCATGGTTCATGATGCCCCGCACGATATCCGATTCGGCGAGCATCTGATCGGCGAACGGTCGGGCGTGTTGATCCGGGCGGGGTTGCTCACCCGGATTTGGACCCGGCTTAGCGCCCTCGCCGAACTTTCCGAACTCTACGAAGTCGGTTTTCAACCGCGCACCGGAGTTTGAGCCATGAATGCCGTCCGTCAAATCCATGTTGAAGCCAATGCTCCGAACGCGCAAACCGCCTCGGCGCAAGTCAGCACCATGCTCAGCCCGCGCTTTTACACCACCGATTTCGACGCCCTTGACCAAATCGATGTCGCGCCCATCCGCGCCCAGTGGGACGCGCTGATGGCGGAGTTCAAAGCCGATCCGAACAAGGGTCATTTCACCCGCACCGATGAGTTTGCCGTCGATATTTCCGGCATGCCCGAGGCCTTACGCCGAGAGTTTCTCGATTTCCTGGTCAGTTCGGTCACCGCCGAGTTTTCCGGGTGCGTCCTCTATGCCGAAATCAAAAAACGCGTGAAAAATCCTGATCTGCAAACGTTGTTTGGCTATATGAGCCGCGACGAGGCGCGTCATGCTGGCTTCATCAATGAGGCCCTCCACGACCTCAATATGAAGGTCGATCTTGGCTTTCTCACCCGCGCCAAAAAATACCATTTCTTCAAGCCGAAATTCATTTTCTACGCGACGTATCTCTCGGAAAAAATCGGCTATGCCCGCTATATCTCGATCTACCGTCAGCTCGAACGTCATCCCGAACTGCGCATCCATC
>JAJZEG010000184.1 GCA_021828605.1 Pseudomonadota bacterium
TGGTGGGGAGGTCGACCAGATCGAGATAGTGAAACAAAGCGCGCGAGGCGGGCGGGAAGCGCATGCCGCCGAGTTCGGCAAAGGCCCCTGCCCCATCCTTGAACGGCTCGGAGCGCAGCCGACCGCCGATCCGGTCGCTTTCATAAATCACCGGTTTCAGGCCGAGTTTCATCAATTCATAACCCGCGACGATCCCGGCTATGCCCGCGCCGATAATCGCGATTTCGGTGCCGTGGGCGGCTTGCGGCACGGTGCCGAGACCGGCGGGGTGGTGCAGGAAATCATCATAGGCGAAGGGAAAATCAGGGCCGAACATGGTGATCGGGCGGTCGGTCATGGCTGGACGGGTCCGGTTTGCGGCAAGGCTTGGTAGGAAGCGGGCCTACGATCCGCGAGCAGAGGATCCCGCGCGCGGATCGCTTGCTGGTGGGCGGGGTCGAGCGTGGCCGCGAGCATTGTGGCCTCGGCCCCGGCCTCCGCGAGGGGCGCGCCATCCGGGCCGAGGATCGAGGAGAGGCCGAGATAGGCCAGATCATGCTCCGCGCCACAATGATTGGCATAGGCCAGGAACACCTGGTTTTCATAGGCGCGGGCGCGGACCAGATGCTGCGCCACCACGTCATAGCCGGTCATCAGAGCGGTGGGGACCAGGATCAGGTCAGCGCCACCGAGCGCCATGATCCGGGCGGATTCCGGGAATTCGATATCATAGCAAATCGCGATGCCGACTTGCCAGCCGCGCCAGTCTGCGACCGCGAAGCGATCCCCTTGATGGCTGAACATCGCGCGATCAAGCGCGCCATAGAGATGGGTTTTGCGGTGATTGAGCACGAGTTCGCCCTGCGCATCGATCAGGGCAGCGCTGTTGGCGATGGCGGCGCCGACGCGTTCGGGATAACCAAGGCACAAAGCGATCTGGTGGCTGCGTGCGATCTGGCGCAGCCGGTCGAATTGCGGATCGGTTTGGGTGATCGCGAGGCGAGCGCACAGATCAGCGCCGAGATTATAGCCGGTGAGGAAGAGTTCAGGCAGGAGCAGCAAATCGGCAGCGTCGGCCTGCGCACGGCTGGCCTGGTGGTCCAATAGATCGAGCGTGGCATTGAGATCGGTGAAGCAGCCTGCGGTTTGGCTGAGCGCGAGGCGGAGGGTAAGTCGGGTCATGATCACAGCCTCGCGCGGGGCGGCAGATTGGCGAAGTTCGGCGTGGTTTTGCTGCGGCGCGCGCTGATCGCTTGATGGATATCGGCGGTGTTCCAAATTGCCGCCTGCATCCAGGCGGCGCGTTCCAGCGCGTCGGCCACCGAATGATCGCGCACGAACAGGAGGGAATCCTTGCTCGCGGCGATGGCCAGCGGGGCGCGGGCGGCGATGGCGCGGGCGGCGTGCTGGGCTTGCTGCAAGGCGGCTGGCTGGTCCGGTGCTATGGCGTTGAAAAAGCCCAAAGCCTCGCCGCGCGCGGCGCTGAGGGTCGCACCGGTATAGGCCATGGATTTGACTACGGCGTCGGGCAGTAATTTGGGCAGGCGTTGCAAGGCGCCGAGATCGGCCATCATCGCGATGTCGATTTCGGCGATTTTGCCGTAGGCGGTGTCGGTCGCGAAGCGCAGATCGCAGGCGGCGGCGAGTTCAAGGCCGGCACCGACGCAGGCACCCTGGATCGCCGCGATGACCGGAAAGCGGGCGCGCTCCAGCCGGGCGAGCGCGTCCTGCATCAGCAAAGCGGTTTGATAAAATTGCGTGCGGGCGGCGGCGTGATCGGGCTGCATCGCGGTCGCAGCGGTGAACACCGATAAATCCATGCCTGCGCAAAAATTATGTCCTGCAGCAGCGATGATCAGCGCGCGGATCGTGCCGGATGCGTCGAGATCGGTGATCGCTGCGGGGAAATCGCGCCAGAAATCGAGGGTGAGGGCGTTGGATTGGGCAGGACGGGTCAGCGTGAGGGTGGCGATGCCATCCTCGGTGGTCAGGCTAAAATCATCCATGCGCGTCCCCTATCCAACGGATGATCAATCATCGCGATGGATGAGGCAGGCGTCAACTCGGCAAAAAGACGGATGGGGCCGTGATGACCCCATCCGTTATGATGATTAGAACAGCAAGCCTGCTTCGAGCACGGCGGTTGCCTGGTTGCGGCTGGTGCCGTTGGCGCCATAGCCGGTCGAGCCGGGGACGCCGAGTTTGGTGAGATGGATCAGCCCGACATCGCCGCGCACGAACAGGTCGTTATCCTGCCAGGTCGGCGTGACCGAAATGCCGATGCCCTTGGCGCCCGCATTGATGAACCAGTTATCCGGCCCGTTGCTGCTGAAATATTCGACCCAGCCAGCCAACGCGTAAGGCGATTTGCCGAACTGGTAGTTGCCGAATACGGCGGCGCCGAAATTGCTGGAGGATTTGGTCAGGCCGAGCGAGGCATCCGCCTTGGCGACGACATATTGCACTTCCGGCACCACGTTCAGATTGCCCGCCGTGTAGCTATAAAAGCCGCCCACCATGGTTGAATTGACGTAATAGGCGCCGTAATTCGCCACCGAGGTCTGGTTGTAGGGCAGCGTCGCCGAGCCATAAATATGGGCATTCAGGCCGGTTTTGCCGAAATTGGTGGCACCGAACAGATTGACCACGTTATTGGTATCGATGGTGTAGGTGACCAAAGCCTGGGCGAAGTTCCAGACGCCGGTATCAAACCCATCACCGAACGCGACGGTCGCGGAGACCGGGCCGACCGTATAGGCGGCTTCGACGCCCCGGCTTTGTGAGTTTTCCACCGAGAATAAATCGGTGGTTAATACGTTGGTATTGTTCCAGTCGACACCGGATTCATAGCCTTCCAGCGAGCCGATTTTGCCCGCCGAGACGCTGAAATTGCTGGAGGGCGCCAGGGTGACGAAGCCGGCATAAAGCGGGCCGGTCGAGAAGGTTTGCACCGAGGTTTGCGACGGTTTGCCACCGAGTACCAAAGAGGTATTGGAGCCGACCTCGATGGTGAATTGCACCAGGCCGGTTGATTTTTGCAGCTGAATCAGCCCGTTCATCAATTCCGCGCCGGTCGATTTATCGGTGCCGAGCAGGCCGTAATTGGCCGAATTGCCGGTGCCCGACAAAGCATAGCCATAGCCATCGAAACCGCCGGAAAGTTCGAGCGGGCCGAGCGGGCCGCCATCGATTTTGATGTTGGCCGGGCCATTAAAGGCCAGCGCCGAGGGCGCCATCGCTTGGGCCGCGATCAGAGCGACGCCCGAGCATACCGCCGCGCGCAACCAACGATGACCGCGTTTGGGTCCAGATTTAGGGGTTAAGAACGACATACTGCCTCCGTTATGTTCATTACCGATGGTGCAAGCCTAAGTTTTAGGCAGTTACACCCGCCTATGT
>JAJZEG010000204.1 GCA_021828605.1 Pseudomonadota bacterium
TAAGGTTGATCGTATTGAAAATGATCCACGTTTTGCAGCGATCGGTCCGGTAACGGGCTCTGGATTAAACGTGGTGATGCAAGTGCGCATCGAGGAGCGGGTTGGGCAGGTAACCATGATTTTGCCTTTCGCCACGCTGGAGCCGGTCCGTGATTTATTATTGCAACAATTCATGGGTGAGAAATTCGGCCGAGATCGGATTTGGGAAGCGCATCTGGCCGATGGATTGCGCCAGACCGAGATCAGTATCGAAGCGGTGCTTGACGAACAGACGGTGCAGCTCGAGCGAATTTTGCAGCTTGAAGTGGGCGATATATTGGAAATCAATCGCGGCCATGACACGCGAATCGTGCTGCGATGCGGTGACGTCGCCCTATTTTCGGCAACCCCTCGGCTCACCGACGGGCAGATGGCGGCGGTGATTGATGCTGGTCTGGGCCGTTTGGCGGATTTAGACCATGCCCGTGATTGAACGGCGGGCGGCGCGGCACAATTGCACTACTTGTCATTGACTGCACCACTTCATTGCGCTGGTTGAAAGTGGTGAATCGCGACGTAATAATGCCGCGATCGGGTTTGCTTTCGCTGGCGCGCGTTGTCAGTAGTTCGATCTGTAAATGCAACGAATCACCAGGGCGCACCGGTTGATGCCAGCGCAGATTTTCAAATCCGAGGCCGAGTGTTCCCGGCGCAGGACGATAACCACGACCGGTAATCAACAGCCGCATGGTTACGCTGGCAGTGTGCCATCCGCTGGCAATCAGGCCATTCGTGATCGTCTGAGCCACGTGCGGATCGGTATGCATTGGCTGCGGATCAAACTCGGTCGCGAAGCGGATGATATCGGCCTCGGTGATCGTCACCGACCCGCTGGTCGCGATCTGACCTGGTCGGAAATCCTCGAAATAGAAAACCGGAAGCGCTTTGTTCGCTGCCTCATCCGCCTGATCAACCGTTGTCATTCCATCACCGCCATTTCATGTTTCTCTGCGGGCATCGCGTTATACCGAGGCGGGCGGCGCATCAAGAGCAGGCAGAATGCTGCGGGAACGCTGATGAACATCATGAATTTGAACGCGTCGAGATATGAAATGATTTGCGACTGCTGATTGATCATCGACCCGAGCAGTGCGGCGCCATGCGGGGTTCTGGGGTCCAGAAACCGTTGTACGGCGCCGCCGCCTTGGAACGCGCGGTTGAATGGGGTTATTAAATTGGACAGGCTCGCGTGAGAAACCTGGGCCATTTGCACCTGGAATGCCTCGGTGATCGCGATACCAATGGCCATCCCGACATTGCGCATCAAGCTCAGAATCGAGGTGCCCTGGGTGCGCAAAGCCGGGTTGAGCGTGTAAAATGCCACCACCTGCAGCGGGGTAAACACAAAACCAAGCCCGGCCCCCTGCACAATGATCGTTTCCAAAATATATGATTTTGGTGAGCTTGGCAGCCAGTTGGTCATCATATCGAATGAGACGAGCAACATCATGAAGCCCAGAAACATCAACCAGCGCGGGTCGATCCGATTGGACAGGCGCCCGGCGATCATCATCGCCGCCATGGTGCCAAGGCCGCGCGGCGCCATCACCAGTCCCGCGGCTTCCACCGGATAGTTACCGAGACGTTCAAGGAAAGGCGGCATCAAGGTTGCCGACGAGAGTAGCACCGACCCGACCGCGAACATGGTGATCAGCGACGCATTAAGATTCCGATCCTTGAAAATTGCCCGTGGAATAAACGGGTTTTTCGCGGTGAACATATGCACCATGAATAAATATAAGCCGATCACCGCGATCACCGCATAGGTGACAATTTCCGGTGATGAAAACCAATCTTTTTCCTGCCCGCGATCAAGCATGATTTGCAACCCGGCCAGAAACAGCGAAAGTGTCGCAAAGCCAATCCAGTCAAAACTGCCTGAACTTGGGCGCTTCGCGCGCTTGGGCATAAAGAAGGCCAGCGCGAGCGTGGCCGCGATGCCAAACGGCAAATTGACAAAAAACACGTAGCGCCAGTTATAAAAATAGGTCAGATACCCGCCCAATGTTGGCCCGAGAATCGGGCCAACCATCACCCCGATGCCCCAAATCGCCATAGCCGAGCCGCGCTTTTCGACCGGATAAATATCGAGCATGGTTGACTGGCTGAGCGGCACTAAAGCTGCGCCAAACACCCCTTGGAGCAGGCGATCACCAACCATTTCGCCCAGTGAGGTGGCAATGCCGCACATCATCGATGTCACGGTAAAGCCGATCAGCGACACCAGAAAAATATTTTTTCGCCCAAACCTTGCCGCGAGCCAGCCAACGGGTGCGGTCATTATCGCGGCGGCAATCACATAGGAGGTGAGCACCCAGGTAATTTCATCATAGGAGGCCGACAGTGACCCCTGCATATAGGGCAGCGACACATTGGCAATGGTCGCATCCAGCGCCTGCATCAGCGTTCCGATCATGCAGCCGACCGTGATTACCGCACGTTGCAACCCCTCGACCCGCATCACTTCGGGCCCGGATGACGCGGATTCGGCGGCCATGGCGCGGCTCAGAACAATTTGCTGAGCGAGCGCTTATGCCCGGTCAGGATGGTGATCTCCGCACTCATGCCATTGCGCAACGGCAGGTTTTTCGGCCCGCTGGTAATTTTGATATGTACCGGAATCCGTTGTACCACCTTCACCCAGTTGCCCGACGAGTTCTGCGCGGGCAGCAGCGAAAAGCTCGACCCGCTTGCCGGGGAAATGCTCCCCACCACCCCGTGCCAGATTTTCCCGGGATAGGTATCCACATGGATGCGCACATGATCCCCATTCCGCACCCAGGTCAGTTGGGTTTCCTTGGGCTGGCTGCGCACCCAAACATCTTTGGCCGAAACCAGTCCGAAAGCCGCCGTGCCCGCGGGCAGAAACATGCCGGGCTGCAATTTCGCGGTTTGCGTCACAATTCCAGCGAACGGCGCACGCACAACAGCGTGAGCGGCGTTGAGCTGCGCCAGATCTAAAGCGGCCCGCGCCTGCTGATATTGCGGGGTTTTGGTCACCGCAATATGCGGATTGCCGGAAAGCTGCGCCAAATCCACCCCCGCTTGTGCGGTCATCGCATCCAGCGTCGCTTCATCGGACCTTAACTTATATTTGGCATTGTTATAGGCGGTGCGGGTCACGCCACCATTACCGATCAGGGCCGCGTAGCTGTGGAAATTGATCCGATCATTCGCCACCACTGCTTTCTGCGCTTCGATTTTAGCAATCTGAGCGCCATAACCATGCTTCGCCGCTTCGATTTTTTGCTTGACCTCAGCGAGCCGCGCCCGCGCCTGGGTAACCGCAATGGCAAATTGCGCCGGATCAAGTTCGAACAATATCTGACC
>JAJZEG010000021.1 GCA_021828605.1 Pseudomonadota bacterium
GCATCAGGCCGCGCGCGCCGACAGGGGAGGTGGCGTTGGTGTTGAAGCCGGATTCGGTGCGGGCCAGGGCGTAGAGCAGAGCCGGATTGATTTGAAAGCCGCCGCTGGGCTGCAAGCCGGGGAGCGGCAAGCGGGCGGCGGAATAGATGGTGCCGGGGCTGTGGGCGTCAAAGGCGATGGCGACATCGATCAGCCCGGCATGGGCGGCGACGCGGGCGATGGCGCGGGCCATCACCGGGTCGCGCTGCACGGTGGGCCATAGAGCGCGCAAGGCGGCGTCGGCCTGATGCGGGCGACCGACCTGAAGCAAGGCGAAAGCGAGTTTGCCTTGGGCTTGGGCGGCGACGGCTTCGACATCGGCTTCGGAGAGCGGGCCGGTGGCATTGACCGGGTTAAAGCCGCGACCGAGCAGGCGACCGGCGAGCAGGCCGTAGAAGCTGGAATGGCTGCGCGCGGCGCGGTTGAGCCAGGAAAGATAGAGGGTGGGTTGGCGTAGGCGCAACGCGGTGCGCGCGGCCCAGAAGGCGCCAGCGGCGCGTTCGCCCGCAGAGGCGCGTGACGCGCGGGCGGCGGCGGTGAAGCCGGGCAGGGCGGCTTGGAGATCATGACGCTGCCAGGCGGCGAGGCCGGTGATGAGATCGGCGAGCCAGGATTGGCCGCCGGTTGCCAGCATTTGACCATGGGCCATTTGGTAGGCGCTGAGATAATCAGCGCGGGCGAAAAGCTGGCGGGCTTCGATGGCGCGTGCGTTATTTGAGGCGCGGGCGGCGCCGGTTGAGCCGGTGGCGATCAGAGCCGGGGTGGGCACATCATCGATGGCGGCGAGCGGCGGGGCGGCGGCGCCACGCGGCAGGCGGCTGAGCAGGAGGGCGCGGATCTGGCGGGTGCCGGGTTGGCCGTTATAGCGGGCGAGCCAGGCGCTGAGCTGGGCTGGGGTGGAGTGGTGATAGGCGCCGAGATATTTTTGCGCCTCGACCTGGCCGAGCAATAAAGTGCTTTGCACGCGAGTGGCGAGCAAGGCGGCCTGGGTCATGCGACCGGCGCGTTGATCGGTGAAAATGCGGCGATATAAGGTCACGTCGCTGGGGCTGAGCGGACGGGCCAGCACCACTTCGGCGCCGTTCACCGGCGTCGAACGCGGGATCGCGTAGGCAACGCTGCCCGAGATCGTGGTTCCTGCTCGTTGCGCGTGTGACCCCCTCGGCTGCGCTAAAGCGGCGGATGGATATCCGGCGATGGCGGCCCACGCGATCATCGCGAATAGCGCGGTGATCACATGTCGATGGGAGAGCGGTTTGAAGGCTCTGTGCATAGGAGGAATGGCTACACGGGCGGCCTCTGGGTGAGCAACCCTTCTGGGTGAGACTGGTCTCATTTTTTAGGCAAAATATCGGATTAGAATGGGTTCTGCTCGGGGGTTAATATCACAATGTTGTGATCGCATGCGTTTTTTGTGGTGCAGCATTGCGGCGAACGCTGGTGTGAGGCGGTAAGCGGGGCTGGCTACTGATCGATCCGGGCGCGCAGCGCCAGCAGGTCGGACCAGGCTTCGCGTTTTGCTTCTGGTTTGCGCAGTAAATAAGCGGGGTGGAAACTGGGCAAAGCGGGGAGTGGATGGTTGAGATCGGCAATGGTTAAATCCTGCCATTGGCCGCGAATTTTGCTAATCGGCACCGGGCGTCCGAGCACGGCGCGCACCGCGATGGCGCCGAGCAGCAGGATGGCGCGCGGGCGGGTCAGGGCGATATGGCGCCAGAGGAAGGGCAGGCATTGTTGGATTTCGGCGTCAGAGGGGACACGGTTGCCCGGCGGGCGCCAGGGGACGGTGTTGATGATGCGCACCATGCTGCGATCCAGCGCGATGCTGTGCAGCATCCGGTCGAGCAGTTGACCAGCGGGGCCGATGAAAGGGCGTCCGATCCGGTCTTCCTCGGCGCCGGGGGCTTCGCCGATGATCAAGACCAGCGGGTTGGGCGGGCCATCGGCGAAGACGAGTTGGGTGGCGGTGCGTTTGAGGGCGCAGCCTTCGAATTGTTCCAAGGCCGCGCGTAAGGCGGCGAGATCGGCGATGCTGTGCAGGTCGGTCGGGGGGGTGGGGGCGCTCAAGGCGGGCTCGTGCGGGGTGCGTGCGACGATTGGGGCTATGATCGAGGTTGGGGGATGGTGGCGTCGGTCTTGGGGGTCGGGCAGCAACGCGTCATCGGCACCCCATTCCGCTTGGAGGGCCAGGAGGGCGGTCAGATCTGCCTCATTGATCGTGTCCATCGGCGGATTTGGCGCGTTGTGGGGGTTGAATGCAATGGTAGCGGGGGGCTTTACGAGCGGATCGGGCTTTCCCTATACGTTAAGTGATGCAGTGATGGGATTTGCCTAAGCGGCGATCAAGCGAGACGTGCCTGAACCAGTCAATGACGGAGCCAAGACATGACCGACCCGACGAGTGAGACCAGCGTGACCGCATCGCCGCGTGAAGCGATGGAGTTTGACGTGGTGGTGGTGGGTGCGGGTCCGGCGGGGTTGGCGGCGGCGATCCGGCTCAAGCAGCTGAATGCCGATTTGGGCGTTTGCGTGGTGGAAAAAGCGAGCGAGGTGGGCGCGCATATTTTGTCGGGCTGTGTGTTGGAGCCGCGCGCTTTTGCGGAATTATTGCCCGACGCTAACATTGCCGATATCGAATTTTCGGTGCCCGCGGGCGATGATCGGTTTTTGTTTTTGACCGAAAAATCCAGCTATAAAATGCCGACCCCGCCGCAAATGCATAATCACGGCAATTACGTGGTGAGCTTGGGCAATGTGGTGCGGTTTTTAGGCGCGCAGGCTGAGGCGTTGGGGGTTGAGATTTATCCGGGCTTTGCCGCAGCGGAATTGCTGACCGAGGGCGGCCGGGTGGTGGGTGTGGCGACTGGCGATATGGGGATTGGCAAGGATGGCCAGCCCACCGAGTTGTTTCAGCGCGGGATGGAGTTGCGCGCGACCTATACGGTGTTTGCCGAGGGTTGCCGGGGCAGTTTGGGTAAGCAGCTGATTGCGCAATATGGGCTTAATCAGGGCGTTGATCCGCAGACCTATGGCATTGGCATTAAGGAATTGTGGGAGGTGCCGAGTGCGAACCATCATCCGGGCATGGTGATGCATAGCATTGGCTGGCCGATGGATCGCAAGACCTATGGCGGGTCGTTTTTGTATCATTTGGGCGGCAACCTCATGGCGTATGGGTTTGTGGTTGGGCTTGATTATGAGAACCCGTATTTTTCGCCGTTTGAGGAGATGCAGCGTTTCAAGGCGCATCCGACGATCAGGCCGTTTTTTGAGGGGGCGAAGCGGATTTCCTATGGGGCGCGTGCGCTGAATGAAGGCGGGTTTCAGTCGATCCCGAAATTGATTGTGCCGAGCGGGGTGTTGGTGGGTTGCGATGCCGGGTTTTTGAATGTGCCGAAAATCAAGGGCACCCATACCGCGATGAAATCAGGGATGCTGGCGGCGGAGGCGATTGCGGATGCGTTAGCGGGGGCGAAGCCGGATTTGTTGGAGAGCTATCCGGTGCGCATTAAGCAAAGCTGGCTATGGTCAGAATTGGAATCGGTGCGCAATATCCGGCCTGGGTTCGCCAAGTTTGGTCTGTTTGGCGGGCTGATCAATGCGGCGTTCGAGACCTATATCAGCCGGGGTAAATCGCCTTGGACTTTGAGCAATCATGCTGATAATACCACGCTGAAACCCGCTGCCGATTGTGCGCCGATTGCCTATCCGAAGCCCGATGGCAAACTAACATTTGATCGGTTATCCTCGGTGTTTATATCCAATACCAATCACGAGGAAAATCAGCCGGCGCATTTGACTTTGCGTAATCCCGAGGTGGCGATTTCGGTGAATTGGGCGCAATATCGTAGTCCCGAGACCCGTTATTGCCCGGCGGGTGTGTATGAGATTGTCGATGCGGAGACCAAGCCGCGTTTGCAAATTAATGCGCAGAACTGCGTGCATTGCAAAACCTGCGACATCAAAGATCCGACGCAGAATATCAACTGGGTGACGCCAGAGGGTTCGGGTGGGCCGAATTATCCAGGCGGGATGTGATCGATCCGGGTGAGCCGCACACTCACATAAGGAGTGTGCGCGCCGCCACCGAGCAGCACGCCGCGCACCGGACTAACATCGGCATAATCGCGGCCATAAGCGAGAATGATATGATCGGTATCGACCACCAGATTATTGGTGGGATCGACATCGCGCCAGCCGAGATCGGGGCCGAGCCAGGCGGAGACCCAGGCATGGGTTTGCTCGGCGCCGCGATGATCATCGGTGGCGGTTTGATCGGGAGCGCTGCGCAAATAGCCTGAGACATAGCGTGCGGGAATGCCGCCTGCGCGCAAGGTTGCGATCATGACATGGGCATAATCCTGACAGACCCCGGCGCGGCGCGCTAACGCGCTGGCGGCGGTGGTGGTGATGGTGGTCACGCCTTGTTCATAGGTAAAATCAGCATGAATGCGCTGCGTCAAAGCGAGGATGGCGCTGACCGGTGTTGCGGTGTTAGGCAAGGTGGCCTCGGCGAGGGCGGTGAGTGCGGCATCGGCGCGGGTGAGCGCGGTTGCTTGCAGGAACTCGATCAGCGGCGGATTATTCAGGGCGGCGGTGCGCAAATCGGCCAGAGTGAGGGGCTGGGCTTGCGCGCGCTCGGCCTCGGCGAGGGGGATTGGCCAGGGCTCGATCAGGATTTGGGCATCGAGTTTGGTTTCGAAAAAATCATGCGCGGCTGAACAGGCGATGGAGGTGAGAGCATTGCCGAAATAATCCTGCTCCTCAATGCGCTGATCGGGCGCGGGGGTGAGTTCGAGCAGGGCCATGACGACCTGCTGGCGGCCATGGCTGCGCGGCAGCAAATGCAGTAAATGCCGGGCGTGATGGGCGGGTGAGGAGTAGTCATAGCGCGAATGGTGGGTTAGGGCGTAGCGGATCATAGTGGGGGCATCCTCATTTGCGAACTCTGTGCGCATTATGCCAAATCGCTTTCGACCTTACTCACAAATTCGATGCCGAACGGCCCTTTGATCTGATTCGTTATGTTGCGGCCGACCGTATAACAATAGAGTGCGCTTGGAATAATATTGAGAGGTCTCCCTTCCAATATTGTATCGTTTGTTATGGTCTTTGTCGTAAGAAATGAAGATTCGATGGACGGATGTCGCCTTAACAAAATTTGCATTGATTTTGTTTCTTCATCGGAGTTTTTTGCGACGTGGTCGGACCATTTTATTTCCCCGATCCATATTGGTTTTTGTCCGGGACCAGCCAAAAATACAATATCCACCTCGCCCTCGTTCCGCCAGCGCGCGTAACGGACGTTCCTAAACGCGCTTGAATGTTGCCATTGAGAGAAAATGGCAGATTCGGCGAGATGGCCGATCAAGGTAGAATTTTCAATATTGACGGGGGCGAATAAAGCAGCGCGCATCGATGGATTATTCAAATATATTTTGAAATTGCGTTCGCGTTTCATTGATCGGCAATTATCGTCAACGTTGCTCACTTTCATGATCAAGAAAGCGCTCTCCAGATATTCGATATAGCGTCGAATTGTTGGCTTGGTTATTCCTGATTCCTGCGAAATTTTCTCAAAACTAGCCTCGTTCCCAGCATTGTAGGCTAAGAAAGCAAACAACTTATTCAGGTCCTGAATTTCTTGTATGCCATACAGGCTTGGCAAGTCTTTTAATAAAACCTTATCGATAATATCATTTCTAATAAATTGTTCTGGATTTTTTCGAATGGAGTCGTTCAAGACGGCTTCTGGATATCCACCGTAATTGAGGTAGTCAATGAATCGGGTATTCAGTAACCCGATATCACGCACAGAATAAACGAATTTACGACGCTGCGAAATATTATTGGTTAATTCAGTTTCTTCGATTAATTTCTTATTTTCGCCTAAGAACAGTAAAAACTCATAGAACGTAAGAGGCGGTAGCATAAAATCCGAAAATCGCCCTGCGCCGGACTCCTGACTTTTCAGGCGAAGCGCCGCCGCTGCTGATCCAGTAGCGATGAATTTTATCTCAGGGTAACTATCAACGAGGTCTTTTAAGTGGACCTCCCAATTTCGTAAATATTGGATCTCGTCGAATATCGCGATGCGACGACCGTTGGCTGCATCCTGGGGCATCAAATCGATGAAATTTTCTAACGATTTACCGGAGTAAATCGGCGTATCAATGCTCACATACATTATGGCACGCGGGTTAATGCCGTCCGTGATGGCGTCAGCGACTAATTGCTTAATCATCACCGTTTTGCCGACCCTGCGCGGGCCTAGCATGACGGTCGCGCGGCGAACGCTGAAATCGAGCGCCAGTGCTTTTAACGGGCTAAAATAGACCCGCCTTGGATAGGTTGATTCGTCGATTGCGGCGCTTGGATCGACCCACCACGGGTTGTCACGGGCCATCCTGATTTGAATGTCGGCATCGCTTATCGGGTCCATCGCCAGTCTCACATTTTTCTTATACAGGTAGATAAACAGTGCTTTGCTTATTTGTCAAATGAGGGGCAAGTGTCTATAAAGTCTGGTAAAATTGGGTGTAGTTTGGGAGGGGTGGTGTAGCGGGTTCAGGGCTGGCGGGCAGAGCGGGCTGGTTGTTGGCCATCGCCAGGGGGGTTGCCGAGCTGGTGGGCGGTGGGGCGCGGGGCGAACAGGTCGCGCATCATCTGGTCGGAGCATTGGCGGAGGGCTTCGGCGTTTTGGTGTAATTGGTCGACCAGCTCGGCAGGTGGGGCTTTGGGGTCGAGCTTGGGCGGGGTCCAGTTGCGGGTTGAGGGGCTGGCGGCGTCCAGCCGGGCGAAATTATAGTGCAGATTGGTGGTTTGATAGGCGAAGCTGCGCGGATGATCGGCGGCGTTGAGCAAAAGCTGCAACGCCGCGTCGGTTGCGATGGCGCCGCCATATTCGGTTTCATAGCTGAGCGAGGCGTCGGCGAGTTCGATGGCCAGCGCGATGCCCAAATCGCGGCGGGCTGGTTTGCCGGCGAGGAGTTGGGCGAGTGTGTCGGCGATGGTGATGCCGCGCTCCAGCCTGCGCCCGATGGCCACGAACAGGAACGCGCCGCCGCCCGCCGCATCCTCGGCCATCACGCCCGCGAAGCTGGCGAGCGATTGGGCGAGGGTTGGCCAGGCGCGTTCGTCATCCTGGTTGGCCTCCAGGGCTTCGCCGGCGGTCTCCAAGGCTTGCTCGATCGTGCGCAGCATCAACGGGCTGAAGCGTTCGGCGGCGACGGCGACCAGTTTGCTGACGGTTTGAACCAGATCCGATAGCGGGCGATGGCGGGATAAAGCCCGGCGCAAGGCGGTGGCGGGGCGCAGGCTGCCGCTCCAATCCTCGGGGAGCAGGTTGGCCGATACCAGTAATTCGGTGAGCAGTTGGCGTTCGGTGGCTTCGTAAGCGAGGCTGCTGACATCGGCGAAATGCACCATCGCGACGCTGAGCAGACGCTGGGCGTGATCCAGCCGTTCGACCATGCGCCCGAGCCAGAACAGCGATTCGGCGATGCGGCTGGGCAAATCGAGGCGCAAGCGCGATTGGCTGGGCGGCGCCGATGCGGCGCGCGGTGGGGCGACGCCGGGGGGTGCGGGGTCGCCGGTTTCGATCACCCAAATATCCTGCAGGGTCGGGTGTCCGGTTGGATCATGGCTGAATTTCAAGCCGCCGGGCAGGACTTCCCAGCCGGCAGCGAGGCGCACCGCGAAAAATCGGTAATGCCAGGCGTGATCGGGGGTGCGGTCAAACGGCAGATCGGCGGAGTCGGGCAGGAAGGCGGCGAGGCTTTCGGCCAGACCAGCGCCGGGGGCGTTGAGCATGATCGCGCGGTCACGGCGCAGGGCGGAGAATAATCCGGCGATGCCCCGCTCGGGCCGCCCGCCTTGTTCCAGCGGGTCGATGGACGCGTCATCCATGCAGCGCAGCAGGAGATGCAGCCTTTGCCGTCCGCCCAGGGTTTTGACGTGGACGGCATCGTCGAGCACAGCGAGATCGCCGGGGCGCAGCACCAGCGCGCCGAGCAGGCGGGCGAAGGCGTTGATATCGGCGCGGTCGCCGGTATCATCGGTGAGCACCGCGATCGGTTGGCCCGCCGCGAGCGCATGAACATCCTCGCGCAGCCGTTCGAGCAGCGGGTTCGGGCTGATCAGGCTGACGGCGGCGCGCATTTCGGGCATCATTTCGGCGGTTAACCGGCGCAATGTCACCGCATGGCCCAAGCCAGCGGGGGCGGCGCAATGATCGCGCAGCATCGCGTAGCCGCCATCGCTCCGGCGGATCAGGTCGATGGCGTAAAAGCCCAGACGCGGGGCGGCCAGCGGACCGCTGACCATCGGGCGGATGAAATGCGGGGATTGGAACAAATCAGCGGGCGGCACGGCGAGGGCGCTGAGCGCGCCGCTGGTATAAGCGGTTTCGATCAGGGCTTCGCAGGCCCAGGCGCGGGCGATGATTGCGTGGGCCAGGCCGGAGAAAATAGCCGCTGCCATCGGCGCGGGCATGGGATCGAAAACGCCCGAGCGGGCGGCGGGAGCCGAGCGCGCAGCGGGAATCGAGCGGGCGGCGGGAGCCGAGCGCGCAGCGTGAATCGAGCGGGCGGCGGGAATTAAGACGGGGCCGAGTGAGCCCGCGCGACGGCGGAGGGCAACGCCGCGCGCGGCAAATTCCTCGGCGCCGATCCGGTGCAAGGCTTCGGTGGCGATGCGGGTCGCGGCACGCTCGGCGGCGCGGGTGGCTACGGTTTCCGCATCATGGGTCATCGGACGATCATAGAGGAGCCTGGGTTCGAGGGGAATCGTCAAAGCCGGTTCACGCACGTCATCGGCAAATCGGCGGGCATAAGGGTTCTAACATCGGGCAAAGGATTATTGCGAGGGCAAAAGCTGAAAAAATCATCGTGATCAGCGGTGGATTGGCAAGCTTGTGCAGAATATTGCCTAAAAAATGGTCGGATCGCGGGGGTTGATCATTTTTTGGTTGCATCAAACGCGGGCAGCGTTAACCATGGTTACGCAAAACAGGAGCGGTTTGGATGGATACGATGACGGCCGAATTATTCGCCACCTATCAGCCGGGACGGTTTTTTTGCGAATTGACGCGCGAGCGGTCTGATGATGCCGGAGTTTCCGCGCTGATCCGCGCGCGGTTGGAGCGGATTGGCGGGGCGGCGTTGCGCGCCAGAGCGATTGCGGCGGAGAGTGATCTGATTGATTTGGGGATCACCTTCACCGTTTATTCCGATGCGCAGGCGATTGATCGGATTTTACCCTTTGATTGTATTCCGCGCATTGTGACGGCGGCGGAATGGGCGCGGCTGGAGGCGGGATGTTTGCAGCGGGTGGCGGCGCTGAATGCGTTTTTGGGGGATATTTATCATGACGGGAAAATCATCAAAGACAAGGTAATACCAGCAGATTTGGTGTTTGGTAATTCTAATTTCCGCCCTGAGATGCGCGATTTTGCCGTCCCCCACGGCACCTATGTGCATGTGTGCGGCATTGATGTGATTCGCGATGAGGCGGGGGCGTTTCGGGTGCTGGAGGATAATGCGCGCACGCCCTCGGGCGTGTCGTATGTGGTGGAAAATCGGCATTTGATGCTGAGGGCGTTTCCCGATTTGATGGCGGGCGTCCGGCTGCGTCCGGTGGATGATTATGGCTATCGGCTGCGCGCGGCGATGAATGAAATCGCGCCGGGGGGGTCGGATAATCCTGAAGTGGTGCTGCTCTCGCCGGGGATTTATAATTCGGCCTATTTCGAGCATGTGTTTTTGGCCCGCGAAATGGGCGTGCCTTTGGTGCAGGGTGCCGATTTGGTGGTGGAGAATGACCGGGTGTTTATGCGCACCAGTGCCGGATTGCGGCGGGTGCATACGGTGTATCGGCGGCTCAATGATGATTTTCTGGACCCTGAAATGTTTCGCGCAGATAGTTTGCTCGGTGTGCCGGGTCTGATCCGGGCGTGGCGGGCGGGGCATGTGGCGATTGCCAATGCGGTCGGCACCGGGGTGGCCGATGACAAGGCGGTTTATGCGTATATGCCGCGCATTATCAAATATTATCTGGGTGAGGAGCCGATTATTGAGAATGTGCCGACGCGGATTTGTCGGGAGGCGGACGCCTTGGCCTATACGCTGGAGCATATGGATGAGTTGGTGATCAAGCCGGTGGGAGAGTCGGGCGGGTATGGGATCACCATTGGTCCGCGCGCGAGCAAGGCGGAGTTGGCTGCGGCGGCGGATGCGCTGCGGGCGGACCCGGCGCAATGGATTAGCCAGGATTTGATCGGGCTGTCGGTGGCGCCGACGCTCACCGATCAGGGGGTGGGCGCGCGGCATTTGGATTTGCGCCCGTTCATTATTACCGGGCGCGATAGCTGGGTGTTGCCGGGCGGGCTAACCCGGGTGGCGCTGAAGGAGGGCAGCTTGATTGTGAATTCCTCGCAAGGCGGGGGGTCGAAAGATACCTGGGTGTTGGCGGAGGCGGGGCGATGATCCGCGCAGATCCGATTTTGCTGGCCCGCGATGCGGAGAATTTGTTCTGGGTGGCGCGCTGTATGGAGCGGGTCGAGAATATGGCGCGGTTGATCGATGTCGCGCAGAGTTTTGAAAGTCCGGGCCGGGAGGCGGAATCGTGGGCGGCGTTGGTTGCGATTAATGCCGATGAGGCGAATTTTGCCGTCTGGCGCGGGGTGGAGGGTGAGGCGGACCCGCTGGAGGTGAAGCGGTTTTATTTGCTCGATGCGACTAATCCCACCGGAATCCCGGCTTGTATTGAGCAGGCGCGGACCTTGGCGCGCACGCTGCGGCCTTTGATTTCGACGGAAATGTGGCGGCATATCAATGTGATGCATCGTTTCGTGCAGCGCATCCAGCCGATTGAGTTGGAGGGCGATTTATTGTCGCGCCTCTGCACCCGGCTGAAGGAGGCGGTGCAGACCCATACCGGGGTGACTGAGGGGACGATGTATCGTGATCAGGGCTGGCAGTTTTATCAGCTGGGTCGCCAGATTGAGCGGGCGGATCAGACCACGCGGCTGCTCGATATTAAATATCGGCTGCTGGTGCCGCGTGAGCATGAGGCGCGCCGGGTGACCGAGCTGACCCAATGGAATGCGGTGTTGCGCGCGGCGGCGGGGTATCACGCGTTTAAGCGCCTGTCGCGCGGGGCGTTTAATGTGCAGGATGTGGCGGAATTTTTGCTGCGTGATCCGTCATTTGCGCGCTCGGCGGTGCATTGTGTGCGACGCTGTGAGGCGCATTTGGATGATTTGCGCAGGCTGCATCATTTGCCGGGGATAGCGCCTGCGATTGAGCGGGCGGAATATTTGCGGGCTTATTTGTTAGAGGCGCCGATGGCACGGATTCTAGCGGGGGATTTGCACGGTTATTTGGACCGGGTGCAGGTTTTGCTGATGGATTTGGCGGCGGCGATTGGGCGGGGGTTTTTCCGCAATTGGCAGCCGGCAGCGTTGGAAATCGAGATGGCGTGAGGGACGCAAAAGCCCCACCCGGCGCGAGCCGGGTGGGGTGGGGTTCGGTTAGAACTTGATGATCAGGCCGGTGGAGAACACGTTGGCGCTGAGATGGAAATTACCGGTCAAGGTGCCTGAGCTACCCGTCTCGAGCTGATTGGTGGCACTCAGGCCGAAGCGGGTTTGGCGAATGGCGCCGGGCGAGATGAAAATATGCTGATAGCCCATTTGCACCGTGGCGAATCGAAACAGCTGGTAGGTCAAACCAGCGCCCAGCTCGACTCGGTTGGCGTCGGGCAGGAGATCGTTGCGGGTGGCCGCTGAGGTCGGGGTTTCATCATAGCCGACGCCGCCCATCAGGGTTAGTTTGGTATTGACCGCGTAGTTGGCACCGAGGCCTAGGGTCCAGGTGTTGCGGTTGTTGAACGGGGTGTAGATCGAGCCTCCGGTGAAGCCAATGATGGAGGGATCGTTAAGGATCAGCGCGTGATCGGCGACCCAGTTGGTCCATTGGGCGCTGGCCATCACCGCGAGGCGTGGGGTGACTTGTTGATAGAGGCCGAACGTGACCTGCTGCGGGAAGGTCCAGCGATCCGAGGCGCTGGAATAGGCGGGTGGGCCGGCATGGATGGCGGCGAGCAGGCTTGCCAACTGAGCGGGTAAATAGACGGCTTCGACGCCCTTGATTTTTTGGGAGATTTTCGAGTGATAATCGATGCCGATGCGGGTGCTCGGGCTGAATTGGTACATTAACCCGACATTATAGCCAAAGCCGTAGCCCTGGCCGCGAAACTCGCCGCCCGCGGCGGGGAACGGAGCGAGGTTTACGTTTTGGGATAGGTAATCCTGAAATAAATTGATTTCCGGGCCAAAGCCGATTGAAAGTTTTCGGGTGATCGGGATGGCGAGGTCGAGGCCGAGCTGGACGGTGGTGAGCAGCGCCTCGGTGCCTTGATATTGGCCGACGAAATTGGGGGCAAATTTGATCCGCCCGCCGAGCGGGGTGGTGACCGAGAAGCCGAATTTGAGCCCGTACGGGAGGCTGTTCACCCCGAAATTACCGGGCACCAAAGTCGATTCGACGAAGTGTTTAGCGCTGCCGGGCGCGCCGTTATTAATGGCGGTATCGCTGCCGGTGAAGCTGGAATTGATGTCAAAGAAATTAAGGTCACCTTCGCCTTGATTGCCTTTGATCAACACCATGCCCGCCGGATTGTAATAAGAGGTGGAGGGCGTGGCATTGACGGCGACGCCGCCGAAGGCACGGGCGATGGCGCCGGTGCTTTGCCCGGGCAAAGCCAATCCACCTGCCTGGGCGAGACCGCCGGCGAGGCTGGCCAAAGCGGTGCCGGTTAATAACAGGATTGCTGTTCGCTTGGCCCGCAAGGCGGCAGGTTGGAAGGTTGTTGTCGCCATTTCGTTTCTCTCCCTGATAGAACGCGCGCATTCGCGCCTGAAAATCGGCTGGATGTTGCGTATTCATGAAATTGGAGTCATGAACAACGTGTTATCCGAGGCACCGAAGCTGGCATTATCAGGGGTTTCGATATCGGACAAGTCATATTTGAACATTTTTGTTGATTATGCTGAAACGTTTTTATCATCTAAAATTCACTAAAAAATCAGACTGGTTTATAAAAATCGATTTTTGTGGCGGCCAGTCGTTATATTTGCTCAACGTTAATAAACAATATGGTTGACAAGGACAGTCCTATATCATAATTCATGTTTGTAGAAATTCAGGGGGTTCGTCACATGTCTCAATCGCCTACTTTTATCACGCTCAGTAGCTCGAATCCGTCGGTTACGATCAACAGCCAGCTTAACGGCGGCTATGTCGATTTTACCGGTTCCAATGAGACCATTACGGTCAACCCGTCGGCTTTGGTGGGGTCGCCGACATCGCCGTCCCAGACATTGATTAATGGTGAAGTTTATAATTTTGGCCCCGGCGATGAGGTGGTGCTGAACGATATTGGCACCCAGCTTTCGATCAGTGGCTTTGGCAACGAAGCGGCTTTGCTTCCGGCGTTATTCACGGGAGATCCGGTTCCGACACTGACTTTGCTGCCGGGCACGACGCTTGAAGGCACGGTGGATGGGATTCCGGTTTATGGGACGGCATTGTCCAATAATACGCTTTTCCCCGTCGTTTTGCCGGTGGGTAGTTCAGGGTATCTGTCACTCATCGCGGCAGTTGAGTTGATTCAGGAGAAGAGTTTCGGCACCATTGTCTCGGACGCGGGTCCGAATGGGCCGACTTTCACCATGACCTTCTCTGGGTCAGGATCGATATTTGCGCCGACCGTTAATGGAACGATCTTCACGACGACGGATCTGAACGTTAACCCGAATCCGTGTTTTGTGACGGGGACGCGGATTGTGACGACGCGCGGGGCGGTTGCGGTTGAGGCGTTAGCGGTTGGGGATCGGGTGGTGACGGCGTCAGGGGGACAGCGTCCGATTACCTGGATTGGGCATCGTGATTTGGACCTGTCCAATCATGTTAAT
>JAJZEG010000047.1 GCA_021828605.1 Pseudomonadota bacterium
ATATCCATGGCTCGCCAACTCATGCCCGGCAGCAACGATTCGCCGGATCAGCGATTTATGTCGTTCCGCGATCCAGCCCAAGGTGAAAAATGTCGCGCGATGATTGCGCGCAGCCAGTGCATCAAGCAGCCAGGCTGTGCTGGCTTCGACGCGGCGCGGCCAACGTTCCCAATCATCGCGGCTAATCACATCGGCGAAGGCCTGGACCTGGAAATAATCCTCGACATCGATGGTCATCGCCCCGGTGATTGATCCCATCGTCGCTCTTGAGTTGATCATTAAAACAAATCCGTTGAACTCAAATAGGTCTCATTGAGCGTGGGACAATCTGAAGGGGGCTTATCGCGGTCTGCGGAAGGCAAACCCGTGGTGAGGTCGCGTTCGAGCTCCTCGGCGATTTGCCGCGCGGTCGCAGCACTAATATGCTGCTCGCCCTCGACAGCGGCATTGAACAATAAGCGGCCACATAGTCGGTTAACGCGACGCGGCACACCATTCGTCGCTTCGAAAATAGCCGCGAACGAGTCAGGA
Source organism: Pseudomonadota bacterium (assembly GCA_021828605.1). The sequence continues at coordinate 532 of JAJZEG010000047.1, forward strand.
TCAAATAGATCGATCCGGTCACAGCCGCCCGCCGCAAGACGATACAGGATATAGGGCTCGATTTCCGCAGCGGCGAGTGGGTTCAAATGGTACGAGGCCAAAACACGTTGGCGAAGCTGGTCCAGATTGGGGCTCGCCAATGTGCGGCGAAACTCCGGTTGCCCGAGCAAAATCACCTGCACTAACGGGCGAGATCGCTCGGCCAAGTTGGAGAGCAAACGCAACGCCTCAAGGGTGGGAACCGGTAAGGCCTGCGCTTCATCGATCACGATGATCGAATGCCGACCGGCGGCCAGATTACTCCGCCAACGGTCGCGCAGTTGCACGAGGCATTCCGCTTCATCGATCCCGCGCACGACGCCAAACTCCTCGCCGATCAGACGGAGTAAATTGGCACTATTGACCGCCGAGGTCGTGATCACGGCGGATTTGTAGGCTGTCGGATTGATGCGCGCCAGCATCCGCTCCATCAACGTGGTTTTGCCCGCCCCAACCTCGCCCGTTATGACCACAAACCCATCGCCCTGAGCAAGGCCAAACAGCAAATGCGCCATGGCACGGTTATGTTCGGCGCTGCGGAAAAAATAGCGCTCGTCAGGGGTTAATCGAAACGGCATTTCGTGCAAATTGAAGTAATCGAGAAGCGGATCCATGGTCAAAAAACCTTTTGAACGCCGAAGGTGATGCTGGTTTGAACGCCACCGCCACCAGCGACGCCCGATGAATTATTGAAACCGCTCAGCAAGCTGTTGGTAACCGCGAGTTGCAGGTCAAGCATGATTTCATGAGCGAGCTGGTAGCGTCCGGTCAGTGCACCCGCATAAATTGGTTTCTGGCGACCATTCGACACGGTCCTGACGAGTGGGCTATTGATCGTGCTATAGTCAAAATAGGCAGCGATGGAGGCATTGGGGGTGAGTTGATGGGAAAAATTAGCTGATGCCGACAAGCCTTTTTGTGAAAATCCTGCGGTGCCCGGCGCGTTGGCAACCAACGTTTCGTTCATGCGCATAAAGCTGAGCGATAGCGCATCGCGCGACCATTCTGTGTTAGTGGCAATCGAGAATTGCCGATTACGAAACAGCCCAGACTGGACACTAAAACTATTGTTAGTCAGCAAAATCGGCAATTGTCCGGTGCCGCCCACAACCTGGCCGCCAAAATTAATTGTACTGCCTGCAAGATTGGCTGCTATTGATTGAGCTTGGGTTTCCAACGTCTCAGCATAGCTTACCGCGAGGCTGGTGCGCGCGGTGAGTTGTAGTGTCGCACGTAGATACGGCGCATTGAAGCCATAGCGATGGCGGTAGGCGAGAATAATTTCAACGCGGTGGCGCGGATGAAGCTGAACACCCACACTCCAGATTGCATCGCTGATATGGACGGGCGGAATACCGCGATAGCGCAAATCCTCATAGCCAGCAGAGATAATGAACAAATCGCGCGGGCGGAAGGCGTAGCGAATTTGGTCTTCTGCGCGGATTTGGCTTGAGCCGTTCAGAACACCGGTGCCGGTATCGTGCGCCGCATTGACTTGCACCCGATCATCAATATCAGCCATTAACGGAACCGTGGTGAAGCGTAGGCGACCGGATTGGGTGACGACGTCGGTTGAGACAAAATAAGATTGCTGACGTCCCGTTATCGCTGCACTTCGTCCACTCTGGCTGGTATATTGTGTGGACAAAACCACATTGAGCCTGCCTAGATCGATAAAATTTTGCTGATAGGTTGGGCTGATCAGATAGCTTTGCGTGGTGGTGCGGGCATTCGGACCAATTGCTGCCGTCCCCCCCGGCGTGAATCCGCCAGCGGTGGCTTGTTGGGTGAGATAGGCGCTGGCATTGAGCGTTAGCCGTCCTGGAATCAAATTTGTTGAAAAGCTGCCGTCCAGCGATTGGCTAATACCAGAATCGCCGCGCTCACGGGCGTAAAAATCGAAGCTCGGCCGGTAGTTGAAATTAATCCGGCCAATCGGCGCGACGCCGACAACCCTGATTCCCGGCGTAAGACTCGTCACAAACTCGCTGTTGATGCCGAGATATTTTGGGAATCCTCCAATGATGACTTGTTCCGATGCCGCGATCGACGGGATCACTTCGAGACCCGATGGCAAGGGGGCGAGACTATTCGTTCCGGCAAGCGCCGCAAACGGGTCTGGTAATGCCCCAAGCCGGACCGCGCTGCCGAACGGCGCGGCTCCGGATAGTGCCGATTGCGGCAAATTAAGCGACAGGGCCGGCCCGCTAAAACTCGGATTATTGGTTGCTTGCGCGAGAGCACGTCCGCCGACAGCGCTCAGTACCGGGGCGCAAAGCATAATCACCCCGAGCGTGCGCGCGGTGGAGTTTGATGTCTCGGTCATCCATTACCCTTTGGCGAAAAAATCGCCGCGTCGACGCCGGCGCGCGCGATTAAGCAGCAAACTGAGCTGCGGGCAGGAATCCAGTAAATCGAGCGCCTGTTCGATGTCGACATGCCGAGTCTGACCGACCTCGACCACGAGCACAACCTGCCCGGCAATAACCGAGAGTTCCGTCGGGTCACTTGCGGTAAGGCAAGCGGGTGCATCAACAACAATAATCGCGTCATCAAAACTCGTTGCGATTTGTGAAATCTGTTGGCAAACCGAGCGCTCAGCTGCACAACGGCTTCGGTCATCGATATTATCGGAACCGCCAACGGGAATAAAAATCAGCCGCTCGATATCGGTGCCCACCGGAATTGTGCGGGCCGACTGCCGGGTTGAGGGTGCCGATGACGGGCTAGACGAGTGACCGTAGGGTTGGCCAAATTCAAGCAACCCTGGAGCACTCGCGAGGTT
>JAJZEG010000153.1 GCA_021828605.1 Pseudomonadota bacterium
AGGCATCGGCTTCACCATTGGCAACGTCGCTTTGATCATCACGGGTGCTTTGGTCGGCTCCTCGGGCGCGATTCTCTCCTACATCATGTGTAAGGGGATGAATCGCTCGATCATCAACGTGTTGCTCGGCGGCTTCGGCACCGATGGCGGCGTCGGCGGTCCTGCCGCTGCGATGGGCGACAAAACCGTCAAATCCGGCTCCGCCGAAGACGCCGCCTTCATCATGAGCAACGCCTCGAAAGTGATCATCGTGCCCGGCTACGGCATGGCGGTCGCCCAGGCGCAGCACGCCTTGCGCGAAATGGCCGATCTGCTCAAAGCCGAGGGCGTTGACGTCAAATACGCGATCCACCCGGTCGCGGGCCGGATGCCCGGCCATATGAACGTCCTGCTCGCCGAAGCGAACGTGCCCTATGACGAGGTGTTTGAGCTCGAAACCATTAATAACGAGTTCTCGACCGCCGATGTGGTCTATGTGATCGGCGCCAATGACGTCACCAACCCGGCGGCGAAAACCAATTCCGCCAGCCCGATTTTCGGGATGCCGATTTTGGAAGTGGATAAGGCAAAAACGGTCTTGTTCGTCAAACGCTCCATGGCGTCAGGCTATGCGGGGGTCGATAACGAGCTGTTCTTCCGTCCCAACACCATGATGCTGTTTGGTGATGCGAAAAAAGTGACCGAGGAAATCGCCCAAGCCCTCGGTCGATAAATCGCGCCTGAATAACAAAGCGAGCGCCTGGTCGATGGGAATCGATCAGGCGCTTATTCTGTGGGGCTTCCTATCAGGCGGGGCCAGGTTACCCCATTGAAAACGCTAACTTTCTTATCCTGCTAAGCCTAGATCCCGTTTTATGCTGCAATGCAGCGTGATCAATTTATCGGGATTTTTCATAATTTTAACGTGTTTTATTAAGAAATAGGTGGCAAACCCGCCTCGGACGGGTTGAATGCGGCGTCGACCGCAGCTTGGAGGCTACCATGGCATTTTCACGACGATTTCTGCTCGATGCCGGCGTCAAAGCAACGTTAAGCTTACCGCTCTGGATGCAAACGGCCTTGGCCGCGACCCCGTTGCGCCCCACTTTGAACCCTAACCCAGGCCAGGCCCGCCTGCGCGACGCCGCCTACCGCCATGCGCGTGACCATCGTTTGGTGGTGATCGATCCCGGCCATGGCGGGCGCGATCCGGGCTGCATCGGCAATGGCCGCTTGTTCGAAAAAGACATTGCTCTGTCCGCCGCCTGGGATTTACGCCGCACGCTGGAGCGCGGGGGCTATCAGGTGATGATGACCCGCGAGCGCGATTTCTTTGTCCCCCTGCAAGGCCGGGTCGATTTCGCCGAAAAACACAATGCCGCTGTGTTTCTCTCAATCCACGCCAACTCGGTCGCGCCAAACACCGTGGTGCGCGGCGCCAGCGTGTATACTTTCTCCGAACACGCCTCGGACCCGCTCGCGCAAAAAATCGCCCGCTCGGAAAACAGTGTCGAGCGCCTCTCCAACCCCACGTTCAAAGGCGTCTCACCGCAGGTCGGCGCGATCCTGTTCAGCCTGATGTCGCACAGCACCAAGGTCGAATCGCTGCTGCTGCAAAAGCACGCAGTCGGCGCCTTGGCCCACTCGGTCGATATGCTGCAAAACCCCGCCCGTCACGCCACCTTCGCGGTGCTGCAATCCTCAGCGATTCCCAGCATCCTGGTAGAAACCGCCTTTCTCTCCAACCCCGAGGATGAAGCCGCACTCCGCACCAACGCGTTTCGCGAGCGCATCGCCCAATCAATGAAAACCGCGGTCGATGCCTGGTTCCTCGCCAAGCAGCACGCCGTCGCCAATCTCTAGACCCGGATCATGGTCGGGCGTCGGCGTGTCGCATTAGGGTTAGGCGGTTTTGTCTGGGCCGCCTCCGCGCGCGCTGGTTTCGCCGAACATCGCGCCTCCGCTGAGGATGCCCACTATACCAACCATCCGCGCCCCGGCGGGGTCGATTGCGCCGCCTGCACCTTCTTCGAGCCCGCCCGCACCCCGCCCGATCAATGCGAATTGGTGCGCGGTCCGATCAGCCCCGACGGAAGCTGCGATTTTTTCGCCGGGCGCTAAACCCATCCCCGTACCATGAACAAACCACACCCAACACAGCATGAGCGCTTTCTGCGCTGGACCAGCATCGCGGCACTCGCCTTCGCGGGATTATTCGCCATCCTCGCCGCCAAAGTGATCGATGCCACAATCCTACAACCGACGCATCCGAGCCCAGCGGTACTGGCCGCCTGGCACCACGATAGGCATATCCGCCAAGCAGAGCCGGACCGCGCACCCATTCTCGACCGGCGCGGCCAGATCCTCGCAATATCATTGCCGGGTGCGGCCTTGTTCGCCGATCCGCGCCAAATCGACCACCCGCGCCGAGACGCGGAGCGCATCAACGCCATTCTGCCCCAGCTTGCGCGCGCCACCCTGATCCACCGGCTCGCTCTGCGCCCCTACGGCTTTGTCTATCTTGATCGCCATCTCACCGCCTTGCAGGAATTGGCGATCAACCGCCTCGGCGTCCCCGGCCTCTATTTCCAACCGATCTGGGAACGCCATTACCCGCAAGGCAAGCTCGCCGCGCATATACTGGGCGGCGTCACCCCCGATCAGCGCGGCATCGCCGGTGTGGAATCTTATTTCGATCAAACCCTGATCAAATCACCGAATAAACCATTGCGCCTCTCTATCGATTTACGGATCGAAGCGATCGTCCATCACGAGGTTGCCCGGGCCATGCGTGATTATCACGCGCGCGGCGCCTGCGGCATTGTCGAGACCATGCATGGTCGGGTGGTCGCCATGGTCAGCCTGCCCGACTATAACGCCAATCAATTCCATCAAGCCCCGAGCGACAGCCTATTTGATCGATGTATCTCCGGCGATTACGAACCGGGCAGCGTGATGAAACTCATGACCCTCCCTGCCGCCCTGCAATCGGGCCTGGTGAATTATTGGGACCGGTTCAACACCACCCATCCGCTGATCGTCGATGGTTTCGCCGTCACCGATTACGAACCGGTGCATTATTGGCTCGCCATGCCCGCAATCTTAGCGATGTCCTCTAACATCGGCGCCTCGCGCATCGCGACTATCATGGGCCCAAAAATCCAGCGCGCCTGGCTGCGCAAAATGGGATTTTTCGAACCATCACCCGTGCAAATGCCCGGCGTGCAACCGCCCATCTGGCATCCAAAATCAACCTGGAAACTGCTCACCACCATGACCGTCAGCTTCGGCAACGGCATCGCCATGGCCCCGCTCACTCTGGTCAATGCCGTGGTCGCCGATGTCAATGGCGGCATCCTCTATCGA
>JAJZEG010000367.1 GCA_021828605.1 Pseudomonadota bacterium
GAAGGCGGACTGGCCACTGAAAACCGCATCCAGCTCAACGCGCGCGAACAAACCCAGCTTGCCTCCGAACTGGTCGATGACATGACCGGCCTCGGCCCCCTGCAACCTTTGCTCGATGACGATAGTATCACCGACATCATGGTCAACGGCCCGAACCGGGTGTTCGTTGAACGCAAGGGCCAACTGACGCAAACCACGGTGCGTTTTCGCGATTCCGGGCATTTGACCAATATTTGTCAGCGTATCGCGGCCTCGGTCGGGCGCCGCGTCGATGAGTCGAGCCCGATGGTCGATGCGCGCTTAAAAGATGGCTCGCGGGTCAATGTCGTGCTGCCGCCCCTAGCGATTGACGGCGCGAGCATGTCGATCCGAAAATTCGCCAAACGGTCAATCGAACTTGAGGATCTGGTCAGATACGGCGCTCTCAGCCCGCCGATTGCGACCATTTTGCAAATCGCCTCGCGCTGCCGCCTGAACATCATCATTTCCGGCGGTACCGGCTCGGGCAAAACCACCATGCTCAATGCGATGAGCCGCTTCATCGATCCAACGGAGCGTGTGGTCACCATCGAAGACGCCGCCGAACTGCAATTATTGCAGCCCCATGTTGTGCGTCTCGAAACCCGCCCGGCCAGTCTCGAAGGCAAGGGCGAGGTCAATCAGCGGGATCTGGTGCGTAACGCGCTGCGCATGCGCCCTGATCGCATCATCGTCGGTGAAGTGCGCGGACCCGAAGCGTTCGATATGTTGCAAGCCATGAATACCGGCCATGACGGCTCAATGTCCACGGTCCACGCCAATACCCCGCGCGATGCCATTTCGCGTATCGAAAACATGGTGCAAATGGCGAATGTCGGCCTCACCTTGCGCGCGGTGCGAGCGCAGATTGTGTCCGCCGTCCATATGATCATTCAGGTCGAACGTCAGCGCGATGGCAGTCGCCGCTTGGTGCAACTCGCCGAAATTGCCGGCGCCGAAGACGAAACCCCGCTGCTCAACACCATCTTCAAATATGAAGTTCAAGGTGAAACCACGGATGGCAAATTATTCGGTGCGTATAAAGTCATGCCGGTACGCTCGGCCTTCCTCGATAAACTCAGCTACTACCGGCTCGATCGGGTCTGGCAAGCGGCCCTCGAAGAAGCTGCCGGATGACGCATCAGGCGATCCTTTTTCTGGCCTTGGTGGTGCCGCTGGTTCTGTTCATTTTGATTGCAGGACGGTGGACCGCCGGCCAGTTTGAAAACGATCACCATTTCCGCAACCGCCTGCGTGCGGCGGGCGATATTTCCGACAATACGACGATTATCGATCAGGACGATGTCTCGCTGCAACGTAAAGTCGATAAAACCAAATATCTGCGCGATATTGGTGAAAAACTCCTCAATATCGATCCGTATCAAAGCCGTTATTACCGGATCAACCGGATTCTCGGACTGGTGCTCATCTCGATAGCCAGCTTGGTGATAACCTATATCGCCATCTCGCTGTTCGGTCACCGGGCGATCTTGGTGCCCATTGGCGGACCATTACTCTTCCTCCTGACCTGCCGCGCAGTTTTCGGCACCATGAACCAATCGCGCCGGGGAAAATTATTCGAACAATTCCCCGATACGCTTGATGCGGTGGTCCGCTCGGTCCGCGTCGGCATTCCCGTGGTCGAAGCGTTGCGGGTGGTGGTGCGCGACACCCAGGAACCGACCCGCACCGAATTTGGCCGCCTTGCCGATTTTCTGGCCATTGGCGTGCCGATGGAAGATGCGATCAGGCAAATCGCCAATGACAATAAAATTGCTGAATATGGGTTTTTTGCAGCAGCCATCGCGCTGCAAGCAAAATCAGGCGGCAGCATCGCCGCGACTCTGGAAACGCTGTCGTCGGTCATTCGCCGCCGTGTCGCCATTCGCCAGCGCGGCTTCGCTCTCACCTCCGAGGCGCGCACCAGTGCCACCGTCCTGACCTCGATGCCGGTATTGACCACGGTCGGCCTCTTATTCATTAGTCCCGCTTATGCGCATAAATTGTTTTTCACCCATTACGGCAACAAGGCGCTCGGTGTCGCGTTCGTGCTCCTGGTGATCGGTCAGGCGGTGATGCGCTGGATGATCCGTGGCACCCTGAATTCAGTCCGCTAGCCCATGCTGATCCCCATCACGATTTTGGTTATTGTCGGCTTGATCATGGTCATCGTCGTGAGTGGCATCGTGCTGATGCGCGATATCACCCAACGCGAAGCCTTGAGCCGCCGGATTTCACTCGCCATCGATACCGGTGGCGCGCCCCAGGCCCATGTGCGTCCCGGTGGTGCTGCGTTGGTCGAACGGATCAGCGCCGTGGGCATGTTTTTCGTCAATCGCGGGATTTTGTCGAAAAAAACCATCAGCGAACTCCAGCATGTGCTGGAAAGTGCCGGCATGCGCAGCCGCTCGGCCTTTGGCTTGTTTCTCGGCACCAAAGTTCTGCTCATGCTGATTCTGCCAACAATCACCCTCATCGTCGGCTTTGCCTTGGACAAACGCCCGGCTTATGTGATGGTTGCGGCGGCGGTTTCACTCATTATCGGCATGCTCGCCCCGGAAATGGTGCTCCAACGCATTCGCCAAAATTACATCGGTAAAGTCGAAGGCGGCGCCGCCGATGGGCTGGATATGCTGGTGATTTGCGTCGATTCTGGCCTGGGTTTGCAGTCCGCCTTGCAACGCGTCGCCGATGAAATGCGCTCATTGCATGCCGAGTTTTCCCAGGAACTGCTCCTCACCGTGCGCGAGTTGCAAATTGGCGCCACGGTCGAAACCGCTTTGACCAATCTGCGCGACCGCACCAATATCGAGGCGTTCAAGCGCCTGTGTGGCACCCTGATCCAGGCCTTGAGCTACGGCACCCCGCTCACCTCGGCCTTGCGCAACCTCTCGGCTGAACTGCGTCAGCTTGCTTTGGTGCAATTCGAAGAACGCGCCGCCAGCCTGCCGGTGAAACTGACCGTGCCGATGATTTTATTCATTTTACCCAGCCTGTTCGCGGTGATTATTGGTCCGGCGGCCCATAATGTGATGATCGAACTCAAGCATTTCGGTGGCCATTAGTCTATGCTTGCGCCATGACCCAGTTCTATCGCACCAGCGCCATCATGCTCGTCAGCCTGTCGCTCCTCGGTGGCTGCGGAACCAAACCACCCGAGCAAATCAAAATCGGCACCAGCACCCTCAATGTCGCAACCACAGCACTCGCGGGCGGCGATCCGCAAATGGCGCTCAATGTCACCAAGGCGGTGTTGAAAGACCATCCGCGCAATGTCGCCGCGTTGGTTGATCAGGCGGACGCCTATTACGAAATGCATCTCTG
>JAJZEG010000238.1 GCA_021828605.1 Pseudomonadota bacterium
GGCAGCAATGCCGTGAACCGGACCGGGATGGGCCACCGGCAGACCGCGCGCGGCGGCGAACGGGGCCGGGCGGGGCGCGGCTGCGGCACGGCGCGGAGTGCTGATCGGCGGCGCAGGCAGGCGCATCGCTGCCGGGATCGCGTGGATCGGCTGGCCGGGACGGGCGATGAGGCCGGGATTTGGTCCGGCGACCATGCCGGGATGGGCTGGGCCGAGGCGGAGGGCGCCGAAATGGGGCACGCTGGCCGGTGCAATCGGGTGGGCGGCGGCGAGAATCACCTGTGGCGCCGGGCGGGCGACGCCCTGCACTGCCAAGCCTTGGCGCATGGCGGCGGCGGGAATGACCGTCGCCGCGCCGCGATTGATCAGGCGGGTCGGGCCGTAATAATTGTTGATAATCCGGGTATTATTCACCACCGTGGTGTTATTATTGTAAATGGTGGTGACGCGATTAATGTTGCGCACATCACCCACGTTCAAATCGCGCACATAGTCAGGGCGGCAGCGATACCAGGGCAAATAGGGTTCCTGTGGGCCTAGCGGCACCCAGCCAATATTGCCCTCGGCAAAGGCGCCAACACCGAGCCCGACCGAGATCGCGACGCCCGAGCCGACCGAGAAAAAACTGACCAAAGCGGGTGCGTAAACCGGCGGCTGGTAAGGGTTATACGGTGCGCCCTCATAGGCAGGGGCCCAGCCCCAGCGACCGCCATACTGCACCCAGCGACCATAATGGAACGGCGCAAAACCCCAGGGTTCATTATCAACCCAGGTCCAGCCCCAGGGTGCGACATAGGCCCAATGGCCATAATGATAGGGCACCCAGCCCGGGGGAACGGTGGGATACCAGATCGCGCCATAATTCGGCGCCTGTTGCCATGATCCATAGGCTGAAAGCTGGGCCGCGCCGGTCATTTGCTCGACCGAGGACGGCACATAGCTGGGGGGTGCGATATAGGCGGTCTGGTTGAAACTTTCGATGAACCGATCGCGACGCAGCGGGGTCAGGGAGGCGCTTACCGGCTGGCTGCCTTGCAAATAGGCGGTTTGACCTGCGGTGATGGTCAGAGCCACATCCTGGGTTTGCAGCGCCGCGTTGCCGCGTACAGTGGAAATTTCGGTGGGGCGGTTCGCATCACCCGCAATAATGTCGTAGCGGCCATTTTGACTGAGGGTAACGGTGCCGCGCGGAGTGGTGATGGCGTAGCTATCGCCAGGAGCAAGGTAACGCAGGTCGAAAAACACCTCGCCCTGGGCCAGGGCGGCGGTGACGCTGCGATTGCCAAGATGGGTGAAGGTGAGTTCCGCACCGCTATTCAGGGTAATCCGGCTGGCATCAATCGCGATTGAGGCGCGGGCGCCAGGCTGGGTATAGAGCGCATCGCCGCTGACGATGGGGTAGTTCAGTGTCGCCTGGGTCCAGCCTTGGGTGGCATTGTCGGCGAATGAGACTTGGCCGTTGATCGACGCGACCTGACCAACCCGGGTGGGCGGGGTGAGGGTGGATTGCGCGCGCGCGATGCCGGGGGCCGCGAGCGACAGGCTGAGCGATAATGCTGTGGTTACAGCCAAAACAATACCGAACGGGCGGCGAGGGCGGCGCATGGGAGACTCTCCGAGGGCTAGAGCATGTCGATCAAGCAGGCCGCGAAAAGCGGTCAAACGTTACCGTGATGATATGATGCGGTTTGATCCGGGCAGCAAGCGGGCAAATTCAAGGCAACATGTTGCATCAGGTTACAAAATCATCACCGTGATGCCGCAGTTTAGCCTTCATAAAGGTGCTCCCTATCGATGACAGGCTAAATTGATCGAAAAGCGCGTTCCGTTGGGATGCGCAAGGAGCAAAATGATGAACACGGTTCGGATGATCAAATATGGCAAGCTGCTGTTCTTGGCCGGTGTTGGCGTTGCCGCACTGGGCTTGGGCGGCTGTGCCTATTACCCGGCCTATGGCGATGGGTATGGCTATCCTGGCTATGCGCCCGCTTACAATGCACCCGCTTACAATGGCTATGCCCCCGCTTATGGCGGCTACGCGGCACCTGCCCCAGTCATTAGCGGCGGATTGGTTCTGGGTGGCGGCTATTTTGGCGGTGATGGATGGGGCGATGGCGGCGACGGCGGCGATGGCGGTTGGGGTGGCGGTGGTGATGAGGGCGGTTGGGGCGGTGGAGATCATTAGAGTGGTTCTCATATGATGAGAAACACTCTGATCATATTTTGGCGATCAATTTCAATCATCTGACTGTAATTTTGCGATTCCACTCAGATGATTATTGTTCTAATCGGGCGAACGGGCCCGCCGGGATTTGGCGGTTCTGACAATGGCGGCCACCAGATCGGTGGCGTCCGCTTCGGTGGTGCGATGATTGACGAAGGCAGCGCGGATGGTGCGCTGGCCGTCGATCAGGGTGGATGAAACCACGAAGTCGCCGGATTCCTGGATATCGGCGATAATCTCGCCGTTCAGCGTGTCCAGATCATCCGCGCCATCATCATAGCGAAAACACACAATATTGAGAGCAACCGGGGCAAGGCGAGTCAAAGTCGGCTCGGCGTCGATCAGGCTGGCGAGGTGGGTCGCGATTGCGCAGGTTCGATCAACCACGGCGCCCAGCGCATCGGTGCCGTAGCTTTGCAGGGTCATCCAAATTTTCAATGCACGGAAGCTGCGTGATAAATCCGGGCCTAAATCGCACGGCCAGGGCGCGCCTCCGGCCAGGCCGCGCGGCTCGGCACTCAGATAGGGCGCGTTTTGCGAAAAACTTTCCTGCATATGCGCTTGATCGCGCACCAGCACGCAGCCGCAATCATATTGCACCTGCGCCCATTTATGAAAATCAAACGCCACTGAATCCGCGCGCTCGATGCCGGCGAGCAGGCTGGCCCGGCGGGGTGAGGCGGCGGCGAGAGCGGCGAAAGCGGCATCGACATGCAGCCAAAGCCGATATTGAGCGGCGAGATCGGCGAGGCGGTGCAGCGGGTCGATGGCGCCGACATCAACGGTGCCGGCGGTCGCGACGATCAGGAAGGGCGTAAGTCCGGCGGCACGATCCGCGATGATCTGGGCTTCGAGTGCTGCGCAATCGAGCCGGTGCTCGGCGTCGGTCGCGATCCGGCGCAGCGCGTCGCTGCCAATCCCGGCCATGTCGAACGCGCCAGGGACGCAGCGATGCACGCCGGTTTGCGCATAGCCGACGAGCTTCGCACCGCCGACGCCCTTGGTGCGAACCGAGGCGCCCAAATGCTGACGCCGCGCACAGAGCAGGGCGATGAAATTGGCCATCGATGAGCCGGTGACCAGCAGCCCGCCGGTGCTGTCCGGCAGGCCAAGCAGGC
>JAJZEG010000093.1 GCA_021828605.1 Pseudomonadota bacterium
GAATGATTTTCCATTTTGCGTGCGGCTCTCCTGCGTCGATTGGATCGAGGGCGGCCTCACGATTGATGACAGCATCCAGATCGCCCGCTGGCTCAAAGCGCGCGGCGATGTCGATCTGATCGATTGCTCATCCGCTGGCGTCTCGCCTGCGCAAAAAATCACCTCCATCCATCCGGGCTATCAAGTCCCGTTTGCCGAGGCGCTGAAACGCGAAGCGGGCATCGCCACCGGTGCGGTGGGCATGATCCGCACCGCCGATCACGCCGCCGAAATCATCGCCAATGGCCGCGCCGATCTGGTGTTCATCGCCCGCGCCTTGCTCGCCGACCCGTCCTGGCCCCGCCAGGTCGCCGCCGCGCTGGGCCATCCACTCGCCGACCCGCCGCAATATCTGCGCGCGGTGCCCGCCTGATCACACCGAGAAATACTTGGCGTGCGGATTGATCACCACAATCGCGCTGGTTGATTGTTCGGGGTGGAGCTGAAACTCATCCGACAGCGACACCCCGATCCGCTCGGCATCCAACAGCCGCAAAATCTGGCTCTGATCCTCCAATTTCGGGCAGGCCGGGTAGCCAAACGAATAGCGCGAGCCGCGATAGCTCTGGCTCAGCATTTTTTCCATGTCCCGATCATCCTCACCAGCAAAACCAAGCTCGGCGCGGATCCGCTTATGGGTATATTCCGCCATCGCCTCAGCCATTTCCACCGACAGGCCGTGCAGATAGAGATAATCCTGATAACGATTATCAGCGAACCAATCGCGCGCGACCTCGGACGCCTTCTGCCCCACCGTGACAATTTGCAGCCCAATCACATCGCGCGCCTCATCCTCGATATCGCGGAAAAAATCCGCGATACACTCGCCATCCTCGCGCGGCTGACGCGGCAGCGCGAACCGCGCGACTTCGGTTTTGCCGTCGGGCTCGAACAGGATCAGATCATTGCCCTGCGCCGCCGCCTGCCAATAGCCATAAATCGCTTGCGGCTTGAGAATCGTCTCGGCCTCGCAAATCGCTAACATCCGTTTCATAATCGGGCGTAATTCCTGACGCGCCCAGCCCATAAACTCATCGAGTGATTTGCCCTGCTTGCGAAACCCCCATTGGAACTGAAACAGGCTGCGCTCATTGATGAACGGGATAATCGCCTTCGGCGCCGCCTCAATCATCCGCGCGCCCCAAAAGGGCGGCACGGCTGTTGGCACGTCGCCGGTCAAGCGGCGGCGCCGCGCTTGGGCGGCATGAACATCAACCGGCGCAAAGCCGCGACTATCGGCCTGGCCAAGGGTGCGCCGGTTATTACGGGGCTTATTTTTGCGCTTGACCTGAAGTGCCGCCAAATAATCATCAAACCCGTTACCGGTCACCCGATCCATCAAATGCAGCCCATCGAACGCATCCCGCGCATAGGCGACCCGCCCGCCATGATAGGCGGCCACGCAATCCTCCTCGACATAATTACGGGTCAACGCCGCCCCACCCAGCAGCACCGGAATATCCAACCCCTGACGCGACATTTCTTCGAGATTTTCCCGCATCACCACCGTCGATTTCACTAACAATCCCGACATCCCAATCGCATGCGCCTGATGCTCACGCACCGCAGCAACCATGTCAGCGAGCGGCACTTTGATACCCAAATTAACCACCCGGTAGCCATTATTGGTCAAAATAATATCGACCAGATTTTTGCCAATATCATGCACATCGCCCTTGACCGTGGCGAGCACGATGGTGCCTTTTTCCTGACCGGCTACCCGCTCCATTTTCGGCTCCAAATGCGCGACCGCCGCCTTCATGGTTTCGGCAGATTGCAGCACGAAGGGCAGCTGCATTTTACCAGCGCCGAATAATTCCCCCACCACCTTCATGCCATCGAGCAGAATGGTGTTGATAATTTCCAGCGGTTGAAAACGGGCCAAGGCTTCATCAAGCTCGTCGGTCAGCCCCTTGCGGTCACCATCGATAATACGGTCTTTGAGCCGCCCTTCGACGGTTTCGGCGCGGGTTTTTTTCACCGCATCAACCGCTTTGCGCTCAGCAAACATTTCCAGCAAACGCTGCAACGGATCATAATCCTCGCGGCGCCGATCAAAAATCAAATCCTCCATCACCTCGATTTCAGCGGGCGGGATCAGATGCAGCGGGCGAATTTTGCTCACATGCACAATCGCCCCGGTCATCCCGGCTTTCACCGCATGGTCGAGGAACACCGAATTCAATACCGCCCGCGCCGCCGGGTTAAGCCCAAACGAGATGTTAGAGAGACCAAGAATAATTTGGATATCGGGGAATTTCTCCGCAATCAGCTTAATGCCTTCCAAGGTCCATTGGCCGAGCTTGCGATCATCCTCATTGCCGGTGGCGATGGTGAAGGTCAGCGGATCAATCATCAAATCGCTCTGCGCCAGACCATGCTTTGTGCAGGCAAACTCGACCAACCGCGTCGCAATCGCCAGTTTTTGCGCAGGCTCCTTGGCCATGCCGACTTCATCGATGGTGAGGGCAATCACCGCCGCGCCAAATTTTTTCGCCAGAATCAGCCGGTCATGGGCGATCTGCTCGCCATCCTCGAAATTGATCGAATTGATAATCGGCTTGCCGCCATGCAGCTTCAACGCTGCCTCGATCACATTGGTTTCGGTGGAATCGATCACTAACGGCGCATTCACCGAGGCGGTGAAGCGGGTGATCACCTCGGTCATCTCGGCAAGCTCATCGCGCCCGACAAAGGCGGTGCAAATATCGAGCGCGTTGGAAGCCTCGGCGACCTGCTCGCGGCCCATCGCCACGCAACCATCCCAATCGCCCTGCTCCTGCAATTCCCGCCATTTTTTCGAGCCATTGGCGTTGCAGCGCTCGCCGATGGAGAAATAACTATTTTCTTGGCGCAGCGGGGTGACGCCATACAGGCTCGCCACACTCGGCATCCAAATCGACGTGCGCGCGACCGGGGCCGGGCGTGCGCCGCCGAGGCGCCGGAGCATCGCGTCTAACGCTTCGATATGCTCAATCGAGGTGCCGCAACAGCCGCCCACCAAATTAACCCCGTCTTCCACCACGAACCGTTCCATCCAACTCGCCAGCTCAGCGCCACCGAGCGGATAATGGGTTTGCCCATCGACCAATTCCGGCAATCCGGCATTCGGCTGCACCGAAATCAGTCCCGGCCAGTTTTGCGCCAGATAGCGCACATGCTCAGCCATTTCCTGCGGCCCGGTCGCGCAATTCAGCCCGATCAACGGCACATCGAGCGCCTGGATCACCGTGGTCGCGGCGGCGATATCGGGGCCCACCAGCAAGGTGCCGGTGGTTTCCACCGTCACCTGCACGAA
>JAJZEG010000277.1 GCA_021828605.1 Pseudomonadota bacterium
AATGGAATGGGCCATCGCCCGCTTTGGTGCTGGCATTCACCGTCATATCCACACCGAAGACGGTTTCGGCCCGCAGGAACACCAAACCCAACTCCGCCGCCGCATTCTCATCCGCCGCGCCGCCCTGCGCTGGAGCGACCTGGTAGTGCCCTCCGCCACGTTGAACCGCATCGCGCGCGACATCTGGCGCCTGCCCGCGCACCGCCGCCATTTCATCCCCAATGGCGTCGATCTCGCCCGCTTTCACCCTGACCCGAATCCCCCCGCGCCAACCCGCACCGGCCTTACCATTCTCTGCGTCGCCGCCTTGCGCCCGGAAAAAAACCTCAGCCGCCTGCTCCGCGCTCTGGCCCTGGCCGATCTCACCCCACCGCCGCGCTTGCGCATCGCCGGAGACGGCCCAGACCGCGCCACCCTGGAACAGCTCGCCCAAATTTTATCGCTGAATGTCGAGTTTCTCGGCACCATCGCCGACCCCGCCGCTTTCTATCGCGCCGCCGATCTGTTCGCGCTCAGCTCGGATACCGAGCAAATGCCGCTCTCGGTGATCGAAGCGATGAGCAGCGGCCTGCCGGTGATCGCGACCGATGTTGGCGACATCGCCGCGATGCTCGCGCCCGAAAACCACATTCTGCTCACCGCGCGCAGCGACCAGGCTCTTGCTTACGCGTTCAAAACAACCCAAATAATCGACCGGCGATCTATCGGCGCCGCCAATCGTCGCAAAGCAGAATTATTATTCGATATTACCCTGATGACGGATCACTGGCAGGCTTTACTCGACCCCCCTGCACAACCTCGCAAAATCAAGCCAAATAGAGCACCGCCAGAATGACCAGCCAAGCGACAACCGAGGCAACAACAATCACCAAAGCGGCTTTCGGCCAAGCCAGCCGATCCGATTCTTTCTGCTCATCCATCCTTGCCGCTACAACCAATCGTGACATTGTTCCATTTTCATTTCATAAAAGTCATTCCACGAGACAGTTTCGATTTATACTCAAAAATTTAATTTGTCATCAACAAAATGATTAAATATCGCCTTTCGCGCGATTTAATCACCGCAGCGACCCACCGCTGATTGCAGTGACTATAGCCATGATTTTTGCCTTTGACAAACATTATATTAGTTCTGGAGTCACCGCCCTGATGCGCATTGTCCCCCCCTTGCTGCGCGATGTCTCATGTGCGGCCTGACCGGTTTATTCCGCCCGGATGCGGCCTTCGCCCAATCAGGCCCGGTCGATCCGGACGTGCTCCAGCGTATGACCGACGCGATTGCCCATCGCGGCCCGGATGCCGAGGGCCTGCATCTCGATGGCCAGATCGGCCTCGGCTTCCGCCGCCTCGCGATCATCGATCTCGCCGGCAGCCCCCAGCCGATGCATAGCGCCGATTTCGCCCAGACCATCGTGTTCAACGGCGAAATCTATAATTTCCAAGCCCTCACCAGCGAACTCACCGCTCTCGGCCACCGGTTCCACACCAAAGGCGACACCGAAACCATTCTCCATGGCTGGCGCGCCTGGGGGATCGGCGTGCTCGACCGGCTGGAAGGCATGTTCGCCTTCGCCCTTTGGGACCGCCGCACCCGCCACCTCCTGCTCGCCCGCGACCGGATCGGCAAAAAGCCGCTTTATTATGGCACCACAGCCGATGGCACCCTCGCCTTCGGCTCCGAACTCGCCGCCCTCAAACCGGTCCCCGGCCTGACCCGCGCGCTTGATCCCAGCGCCATCGAGGATTTCCTCGCCCTCGGCTACATCCCCGACCCCGCCTCGATTTTTCGCGATATCCACAAACTGCCCCCCGCCCATTTTCTGCACATCGCCGCCGACCGCCCGATCCCCACCCCGCAACGCTACTGGCACCTCCCCGCCACCACCCCGCCACGCGACCCGCGCGAGTCCGTCCACGCCGCCACCCACCTGCTCACCCAAGCGGTCAAACAACGCCTGATCGCCGATGTCCCGCTCGGCGCCTTTCTCTCCGGCGGCATCGATTCCGGCTGCATCGTCGCCCTCGCCGCCCACCAAATCGCCGACCCGCTACTCTGCTTCACCATCGGTTTTCCCCAAGCCGATGAACGCGCCGCCGCCGCCGAAATCGCCCGCCATTGCGGCGCCGCCCATCAAACCGCCTTGCTCACCCCTCACTCGATCCTCAGCGACGCCGCCAGCCAGTCCGCTTTATTCGGCGAACCGTTCGGCGATCATTCCTCCGTCCCCAGCCGCGCCGTCGCCGCCCTCGCCCGCCAGCACGTCACCGTCGCCCTCACCGGCGATGGCGGCGATGAAGCCTTCGCGGGCTACCGGCGCTACCGCTTCCACCATTTAACCAGCGGCGCCCGCCGCCTGCTGCCCGCCGCCGCGCGCACCCGGCTGATCGGCACGCTCGCGCGCGCCTATCCCCATCTCACCCGCGCCCCGCGCTGGCTGCGCGCCAAATCCACCCTCACCGAACTCAGCCTCGATTCCGCCCAAGCCTACTATCACAGCGTTAGTCGCAGCGTCCGCGCCACCCGCCACGCCCTCTACACGCCCGCCTTTCGCGCCTGCATCACCGACCACGACCCCGCCCAACGCTTCCACGCCGTGGCCCGCGCCCATGCCGATGATGACGCCCTGCACATCGCCCAACAGATCGACCTCGCCACCTGGCTACCGGGCGATATTCTGGTCAAAGCCGACCGCACCAGCATGGCGGTCGGCCTCGAACTCCGCTCACCTTTGCTCGACCCCGCTGTGCTCGCCTTCGGTTTTTCGCTCCCGCCCAGCCAGAAACTGCGCGGCGGCCACGGCAAAGCGATCCTGCGCGCGATCGCCGCCCCGCTCCTCCCCGCCTCCATTCTCACCCGCCCGAAACAAGGCTTCACCGCCCCGCTCGGCCCGGCCATGCGCACAGCATACCCGGATTTGCGCCGCATCCTGTGCGGCCCGGATTCCGCCCTGCGCGCCAGCGGCTGGTTCGACATCCCCGCCCTCGACCATCTGCTCGACACCCACGCAAACGGCCAGCGCGATCATTCAAACCTGCTCTGGCATCTCCTGGTGCTCAATGGTTTCCTTGCCGATTGGCAACGACCCGATACCCGCCCCGATACCCACCCCGATACCCACCCCGATACCCACCATGACCACTGAACCCTCCGCCACCCCGCATCTGTCATCGGATGTCGGCCTCACCAGCCTGGCTCGCGAGGGCTCGATTCTCAGCCGCACCGCCAATGGTGCGGGCTGGGTGATCGGCTGGCGCTTCGCCAGCCGCTTTCTCGGCCTGTTCAGCACCTTGATTCTGGTCCGCCTGCTCACCCCCGCCGATTTC
>JAJZEG010000178.1 GCA_021828605.1 Pseudomonadota bacterium
TTCACACCTAGGCCGACATGGTGCGCAAAATGCGCCTCGCACTCCGGTTGCAGCCTTTGGCCAGCGCTTTATTCGCCAATTCGCCGTTCCGCGAGGGGGCGCCGAACGGCATGCTCTCCAACCGCGCTTACACCTGGCTTGATACCGATAATGCCCGCAGCGGCGTGCCGCTTTGCGTGTTTGACGATGATTTCGGCTTCGAGCGCTATGCTGATTATTTGCTCGATGTGCCGATGTATTTTGTTTATCGCGATGGCCGCTATATCGATGTGGCCGGTCATTCATTCCGCGATTTCATGGCGGGCAAGCTCAAAGGGTTCGAGGGCGAGATTCCGACCATTGGCGATTTCGCTGATCATACCACCACCGCGTTTCCTGATGTGCGGCTCAAGCGTTTCATCGAAACCAGGGGGGCGGATTCCGGTAATCCGGCGATGCTGTTGGCGCAGCCGGCTTTATGGACCGGGCTGTTTTACGATGAGGCCGCTTTGACCGCTGCGGAGGCCCTGACTGCATCCATCGATGTGCCCACCCTGCTGGCACTCCGCGACGGCGTGCCGGAGCGCGGGTTGGATTTGCCCTATAGACGCGGCACGCTGCGCGATTTGGCGCGCGATGTGCTGGCGATTGCCACGGATGGCTTGCGGGCCCGCGCGCGGCGCGATGCGGCGGGCCATGACGAAACCGGCTATTTGGCGCCGTTGCAGGCCATGGCCGAAGGCGCGCCGACCCAGGCGGAATATTGGTTGGGCCGCTATTTCGGGGCGTGGCACGGCGATGTGCGCGCGATATTTGCTGAAGCTGCGTTGTAGCGACTGATCGCCAAAAATTGTTTTGGGTTTTCGCGCTGATCATCGCATGACGCGGTGATGCTTAATGATCGGACACGGCGACGGGCCTTTACCCGACGCGCTCTGCTGCTGGGTGGAACGCAGGCGCTGGTGTTCGCTGCACTGGTGGCGCGGCTTTATGATGTGCAGGTGCGCAAGCATCAGCTTTATCGCAAACGCGCCCGCGCCAATGCGATTGCGCAGCAGCCTGTGGCGGCACAGCGCGGCTTGATTATTGATCGGGCCGGACTCCGGCTCGCGGGTAATCACCAGCAATGGCGCGCGTTGTTTTTGCCCGCGAACGTGAAACATCCGAAGCAAGTGATCGCGCGGTTCACCCGGCTGGTGGCGCTCTCGCCGACCGAGCAGGCGCGGGCGGCGCGGATTTTGGCCGGGCCGGTGCGCTATGTGCCGTTTGTGCTCAAGCATGATTTGGATTGGGCCGAGATGGCGCGTTTGGAAGTGCATCGACCGCATTTGCCGGGGGTGATTATTGATCGGGGCTTTTCCCGGCTCTATCCGCTGGGGCGCAAGGCTGCGCATGTGGTTGGGTATGTGGTGCGTCCGCAACCGGCCCAGGTCCGCCGTGATCCGGTCTTGGCCTTGCCGGGCGCGCGGGTGGGTGGTGCGGGCATCGAGCAGGCGCGCAATCGCGATTTGCAGGGTGAACCCGGTGTGGTTGAGACCGAGATGGATGCGCTCGGCTCGGTGGTGCGGGTGATTGATGATGATCCGGGGCGAGCGGGCAAAACCGTGCAATTATCGCTCGATGCCAGGCTGCAGACAGCGAGTGTCGCCGCGTTGCGTGGGCGTCCGGGTGCGGCGGTGCTGGTTGATATCGCCAGCGGCGGGGTTTTGGCGATGGCGAGTGCGCCGAGTTTTGATCCGGGTTGGTTCGAACAAGGGGTGCCGGATGCGGTATGGTCGCGCTGGATCCATGATCCGGCTCGACCATTGATCAACCGCGCGACCCAGGGCCTGTATGCGCCGGGCTCCTCGTTCAAACCAACCGTGGCCCTGGCCGCCTTGCAGTGCGGCGCGATTACCGCGACCACGCGGTTTTATTGTCCGGGCCATTTGAAAATCGGCAATCGGATGTTTTATTGCTGGCTGCGCTCGGGCCATGGTTCGCTCGATGCGGCGGGGGCGCTGCAACAAAGCTGCGATGTGTTTTATTACCATGTCGCGATGCGCATTGGCATCGACCGGATGGCGAAAATGGGCCAGCTGCTTGGCCTGACCGGCACCGCGCCCATTGATTTTCCCGATGTGGCAGCGGGCTTTCTGCCCGATCATGGCTGGGCGCACCAACGCCGGATTGCCTGGAGCCGGGGCGATACCGCGATTCAAGGGATTGGTCAGGGCTATACTCTATTCACCCCGCTCAATCTGGCGACCATGATGGCGCGGATTGCCTCGGGCCGCCGCATCGAGCCGCATTTGGTGCAGGCGATTGGCGGGCGCGCGACGCATCGCCCAAACCCGGCATCGTTAGGGCTGGCCGATGATCATTTGGCGGTGGTGCGCCACGGGCTCAATGAGGTGGTGAACACCAAGCTCGGCACCTCCTGGGGTGCCCGATTGGATTTGCCGGGCGGGTTGCGCATGGCGGGAAAAACCGGCACGGCGCAGGTGATCAACGAAACGGCGGCGATGGAGGCGGCGAATTACAATGATGCGCGCCTGCCCTGGAAATATCGCCCTAACGCATTGTTTGTCGGCTACGCGCCGGTGGTGCAGCCGCGCTTCGCGATTGCGGTGGTGATTGAGCATGGCACGCTGCTCGGGCCGGTCAAGGTGGCGCGCGATGTGTTGCACGCGGCATTGACGCAAAATATGGCGATTGGCTGATTGGCTGACTGGTTACGCGGTCAGCACGGCTCTGATCGCGGCGATCAGGGTTGAGGTTTGATCAGGCGTGATGGTCAGAGCGGGGGTCAGATAAATAATGTCGCGGAATGGCCTGATCCATACATTATGTTTGATCAAGTCACTGCGCAACGCCGTCGGATTGGCGATGCGCTCAAGCTGCACCACGCCAATCGCGCCCATCACCCGCACATCGGTCACGCCGGGGATGGCACGGAACGGCGCGAGTTCGGCTTCGAGTTGGGTTTGGATCAGCGCGGCCTGGGCCAGCCGGTCTTCGCGCTCGAACAAATCGAGCGAGGCATTAGCGGCGGCGCAGCCCAGCGGATTGGCCATGAAGGTTGGACCGTGCATCAGGGCTTTTCCCGGATCATCGGCGAGGAAATCATCAAACAAAGCGTTAGTTACAATCGTTGCCGCGAGGGGCGAGGTGCCGCCGGTCAGGGCTTTGGACAGAGTGATGATATCCGGGGTGATCCCGGCCTGCTGAAACGCGAACAGGCTGCCGGTGCGGCCAAAGCCCGTGAAAATTTCATCGAAAATCAAAGTTAGCCCGTAATGATCGGCGGTGGCGCGCAGATAGTTCAGGGTGGCGGGATCATTGAACACCATGCCGCCCGCGCCCTGCACCAACGGCTCGACGATAATACCCGCCAAATTTTTCGCATGCCGGGCGACCAAAGCATCGAAGGTTGTGCGGCTTGCGGCATCGCGCGGCAAGGGTGCGATGATCTGCTCGGCAAGCGTGCCCGCGAACAGGCTGTGCATGCCTTCATCGGGATCACAGACCGCCATGGTTGCTAAAGTGTCGCCGTGATAGCCGCCTTGGAATGCCAGGAACTTGCTGCGTCCGGTCTCACCGCGATTCAGCCGCGCTTGCAGGGCAATTTTCATCGCGACTTCGACCGCGACCGAGCCGGAATCGGTGAAAAACACCCGCTCCAATCCGGCGGGCAGCAAGTCCGCGAGCCGCGTCGCCAGGCGGTAAGCGGGCTCGTGCGCGAGGCCGCCAAACATCACGTGCGGCATCGCCTCGAGCTGCTTGGCGACTGCGGTGCGGATATGCGGGTGGTTATAGCCGTGGCAGGCGGTCCACCAGGAGGCGATGCCATCGATGAGCGTGCGACCGTCGGCCAGCATGATCCGGCTGCCCTCGGTGCGCACCACCGGCACTGGCAAGGGGGCGGTGTGCATTTGGGCGTAAGGCAGCCAAACATGCTTCCAGCCTTCGGTAAGCCAGTCAGGATGCGCTGTGGGGGGGTTGGTCACGATTGTCGGGCGATACCAAGTTTTTCAAACAAAGCGTTATCGCGCGCAATGGCGGGATTGGCCGTGGTGAGCAGGGTTTCGCCGTAAAAAATCGAATTGGCGCCGGCGAGAAAACACAAGGCCTGCGCTTCATCCGACAGGGATTCACGCCCCGCCGAGAGCCGCACCATTGAGGTGGGCAGACAAATCCGGGCGGCGGCGATCATGCGCACGAAATCGAGCGGGTCGAGCGGGACGGCGTCATCGAGTTTGGTGCCCTCAACCCGGACTAACGCATTGATCGGCACTGATTCGGGATGCGGATTAAGGTTGGCCAAGCTTGCCAGCAGACCGGCCCGGTCGTCCAAATCCTCGCCCATGCCGATAATGCCGCCGCAACAGACCGAGATCCCGGCTTCGCGCACGGCACCCAGCGTATCGAGCCGATCCTGATAGGTGCGGGTGGTGATGATTTCGCCGTAAAATTCGGGCGAGGTGTCGAGATTATGGTTGTAATAATCAAGACCCGCCGATTTAAGCCGTTGCGCCTGATCCGGTCGTAACATGCCCAGGGTCACGCAGGTTTCCATGCCCAGCGCCTTCACCCCCGATATCATCGCGGCGACGCGGTCCAGATCATGATCCTTCGGCGACCGCCAGGCAGCACCCATGCAAAAGCGGCTGGCCCCTTGCGCGCGAGCGGCGCGGGCGGCTTGCAATACCGGCTCGATATCCATCAGGCGGCTCGCAGGCACACCGGCTTCATAATGGGCACTTTGCGGGCAATAGCCGCAATCTTCCGGGCAACCGCCGGTTTTAATTGATAAAAGGGTGGAAATTTGCACGCGATTAGGGTCGAAATGCGCGCGATGGATGCTCGCCGCGCGGAACAAAAGCTCAGCGAAAGGCAGGTTGAGCAGGGCGGCGATATCATCGCGCGTCCAGTCATGGCGCACGGTGCCACCTTGGGTGGCGCGATGTGATGCGGCGTGTTGTGTATCAAGCGTGATTGACATGGCAGCCTCCTCGGTCGCGCGCAGAATAGTCTTGCGCAATCAGTTCGTGAAGGGCATCGGGTTGCGTATGGGGTCATCACTCGATCAATTCGCACAATCAAAGCTCGCTGGACTCGACCAATCCGCCTTGCGGCGCCGGTTGGTGGGCACGGCGCGCGCGCCTGGTGCTGTGGTGACGCGCGCGGGGGCGACGTTGATTTCGTTCAGTTGTAACGATTATTTGAACCTCGCCACCGATCCAGTGGTGATTGAAGCATCGATCACCGCGACGCGACAATTCGGGGCGGGGGCTGGCGCGTCACGGCTGGTGACCGGGGATCATCCGCTTTATCGCACGCTGGAGCAAAAGCTCGCCGCACTGAAGGGCACCGAGGATTGCATGGTGTTTGGGTCGGGGTTTTTGGCCAATATCGGCATTATTCCAGCCCTGATCGGGGCGGGGGACGTGATTTTTGCGGATGAACTGGCCCATGCCTGCATCCATGCCGGGGCGCGGCTATCGGGGGCGCGGGTTGAGCGGTTCGCGCATAATGATGTCGATGATTTGACCCGCCTGCTCGCGCAGCACCGCCCTGCGGCGCGGCACGCCTTGATTGTCACCGATACGGTATTTTCGATGGATGGCGACTGCGCGCCGATTGAGGCGCTGGCGGCCTTGGCCGAGCAGCATGATGCGTGGCTGTTGACCGATGATGCCCATGGGCTGGGCGTCGTGGCAACCCGTTCGCACCTTGTTCCCTTGCAAATGGGCACGTTATCCAAGTCGGTCGGGGCGTATGGCGGGTATTTATGCGCATCAGAAGCGGTTTGTGCGCTGCTCCGCAATCGGGCGCGCAGTTTTGTGTATACGACGGGGTTGCCGCCGGGGGTGATCGGTGCCGCGATTGCCGGGGTGGAGCGCATTGCCTCGGATGCCGATTATTGCGCGCGTCCGGTGCGCCATGCGCAATTATTCGCAGCACTCCTGGGACTGCCTGCGCCAGAAAGCTCGATTGTGCCGTTGATTTTGGGAACGGCAGAGGCGGCGCTCAACGCGCAGGCGGCATTGGAGCAGGCGGGGTTTTTGGTCGCCGCGATTCGTCCGCCGACCGTGCCCCAGGGCACGGCGCGGCTGCGATTTACCTTCACCGCTCAACACCGCGCTGAGGACATTAAGCGCCTCGCTGCTTTGGTTGATCAGGAGATTTTGCGCCGATGACACGCTATTTCATCACCTCAACCGGCACCGAGATCGGCAAAACCCATATCACCGCAGCGATATTGCGCCATTTGCGCGCGCAAGGGCGGCCTGCGCAGGCGATTAAGCCGCTCGCCAGTGGCTATGATCCGGCAGAGGCGCAGATAAGCGACGCGGGCGTGCTGCTCGCGGCGATGGGCAAGGCCGCTACCCCAGCCGCGATTGCGGCGATCTGCCCCTGGCGGTTTGCCGCACCGATTTCGCCGGATATGGCGGCGGCGCGAGAGGGAACAGCGATCAATTTTCCGGCGGTGATCGATTTCTGTCGCACCCGCATGAGCGAAGCTCACGGTCATTTTTTCATTGAGGGCGTTGGCGGCGCGATGGTGCCGCTTGATCGCAGCCATACGGTGCGCGATTGGATTGCCGCGCTGGATCTGCCTGCGATTGTTATTGTGGGTAATTATCTGGGCACCATCAGCCATACGCTGTGTACGCTGGAGGCGTTGGCGCGCGCGGATATTGCGGTCGCTTCGGTGATCGTGAACCCGCATGGCGGCGGCCCGGTGCCGGTTGGCGAAACCATTGCGGCGTTGCGCGATCATCAGGCGATGCAAGGCTGCCCGATTGTCGAATTCGAGGCGGCGGGCTGGCTCGATTGGCTTGAGCAATCAGGCGGGTAAAATCCGAACCGGGATCGATTTCGACGCCGGCACTTTGCTGCGTTCGGCATAGTGCCATAGCGGGATCAGGGCATTGGCTTCGGGGTAATAGGTGCCGACGCAGCCGGTTGGAATATCATAGCCGGTCACCCGGAACCCACTCATCTGACGATGAACGCCATCGTCGGTTGCGGTCGTGATACTAACCATAACCCCTTCATCAAGGTTGAACCGGGCCATATCATCGCGGTTCATCAGCACCACCATCCGGGTGCCTTTGACCCCGCGAAACCGGTCATTATAGCCGTAAATGGTGGTGTTGAACTGATCATTGCTGCGCATGGTCATCATGGTTAGAACGTCGCGATCCTGTTCGCCGAGATCAGCATCTTCGTCGACTGATTTGGGATCGATGAATTGCGCCCGCCCCGATTCGGTTTCCCAAACCCGGCGGCTGGCCGCGATGGTGCGCCGGAAGCCACCGGGCTGCCACATTCGCGATTCCATACCCTCAAAATCGGGATAGATCGCTCCGATTTCGGTGCGGACACGGGCGTAGTCGCCTACCCAGTCATCCCAATCGATGGAGCGATTTTCTGCAACGGTTGCTTTGGCGATGCCGGCGACGATGGCGGGTTCGGACAATAATAAAGGTCCGGCGGGCGGACGCTTGCCGTGGGAGCCATGGATGCAGGCCGTGCTATCCTCGATGGACACTGCCTGATCGCCACTCGCTTGGCGGTCAATCTCAATCCGCCCGATGCACGGCAAAATATAGGAAATCTCGCCATGCACCAAATGGCTGCGATTCAATTTAGTGGCGATATTCACCGTCAACCGCAGTGAACTCCAGGCGGCTTCCATCGCCTCGCGTTCGGGCACCGCGCGCACGAAATTGCCGCCGAGCATGAGGAAAGCCTTGATCCGGCCTGCCAAAATGGCTTCGCACGCTTCGACCGTATTAAGGCCGGTATCGCGGGGCGGATTGAACTTATAGCGCTCGGCGAATTTATCGAGCGGCACTAACGCGGGCTTTTCGCTAATCCCAACGGTGCGCTGGCCCTGCACATTGGAGTGCCCGCGCACCGGGCAAATGCCCGCCCCCGGTTTGCCGATATTGCCGCGCAACAGCAGCAAATTCACGATCATTTGCACGGCTTCTACCCCGGCGCGATGCTGGGTGATGCCCATGCCATACACGGCGATGACGCGGTCGGATTTGGCATAAATCGCGGCGGTCGCCTCCATGGCGGCACGGTTCAAACCGGAGCGTGCCTCAAGCACCGGCCACGGCGTTTCGCGTGCATGATCGACAAATTTTTCAAATCCATATGTGTGCTGGCCGATAAAAGCATGATCCAGCACATCCGCTTTGCCAGCTTTGCGCGCCGCATCATCAAGCGCAATCAACGCCTTGCTCACCCCCAGGATGGCCGCGATGTCCCCGCCGAGCTTAACTTGGTGGTATTGTGAACTAATGGGCGTCGGCGCTTTGATCAACATGTCAAGCGGCGCTTGTGGATTACTGAAATGCAACAGGCCCGGCTCGCGGATCGGGTTGAAGGTAATAATCGGCACGCCGCGCTTGTGAGCGTCTTGCAGCGGATGCAGCGCGCGCGGTGAGTTGGAGCCCGGATTTTGACCAAAGAATAAAATGCAATCAGCGACATCCAGATCCTGGAGAACCGTGGTGCCAACGGGAACTCCGATGCTCTCCTTCAAGCCGACCGACGTGCTTTCATGGCACATATTTGAACTATCGGGCAGGTTATTGGTGCCATATAAACGGGCTGTTAGTGCCCACATGAAGGCCGTTTCGAGCGACGCCCGGCCCGATGCATACCAGACCGTAGAATTGGGTTCCATCGCGCGTAGCTCATGGCCGATTTCAGCGAAAGCGGACTGCCAGGATACCGGCTGATAGGTGTCGGTCATCGGGTCCCAGCGCATCGGCTCAGTCAGACGACCTTGTTGCTCAAGGTCGTAATCGGCCCAGTTTCGCAAAGCGGTCACGGTGTGCTTGGCAAAGAAGGCCGGGGTTGCCCGACGATTGGTGGTTTCCCAAGCCGTGGCTTTGGCGCCATTTTCACAATATTCGAACGGACGAGGCCGCATCGGCTTTGGCCATGCGCAACTGACGCAGGCAAAACCATCAGGCTTGTTCTGTGCCATTAATATCCGGGGACCATCAAGTGGCCTCCCTTCACGAAGCAAAATATTGGCAAGCGAACCAACCGAGCCCCAGCCACCGGCAGGCGCATTATATTGAGTGATTTTGGTTCGACGATCAATAATCCGGCGCATGGTAGCCTCCTAAGCAGGCACATTTATTGGATATGCTGCCTAATAGATAAGGCTGACGATCCAAATTTTCTCGTTCGTGACAATTGTTTCACCACGAGGCCAAGTTTTGTTCCGCACCGATGAGCAACACTCAGTCGTGCCCGCGCGCCGCACTCGGTCTTTAAATTACCGCAATAAATCGTATCTTTGTTGAAACGGTGCACAGATTTAACAATCTGCTGGTTATGCCACCAGAACAACCGACCGTTGTCGCTATACCTGTTTGTAATGAGCAATTTCATCTCAAAGCTTGTATTGACTCATTATTGGCACAGACAATCCGTGCCGATTCAATTGTTTTGCTGTTGAATAATTGCACGGATGGTAGCCGAAATATTTGCCGAGATGCTCTTCAATTATGCACCACTCTGAAAATTATCGAGTGTAATTTATATCATGATCAAGCCTCGGCGGGTGAGGCGCGCCGCCGAGCGCTCGATTATGCACAGATTTTTGCCGCCGACGGGGTGGTGCTGACGACTGATGCGGATTCCACCGTGCCGATGACGTGGATTGCTGATAACCTCGCGGCGATTGGCAAAGGGGCCGATTGCGTTTGTGGCATGGCGGTGGTGGCGCCTTTGGGCTGGGGCGAAAACCAGAGACGGGTTGAATTCGAGCAAAAATGCGAAACAAGGCTGTTGAGTTTGCACGATGAGATTGCTGCGATTGTCGATCCTGATGCGTCTGACCCATGGCCCCGCCACCAGCATAATTCGGGTGCGAGTCTTGCAATGCGGGCCGCGATGTTGCGCCGGGCAGGCGGGGCGCCGCGTATTGCCTCAGGTGAAGATCGTGCGCTTGTAGCCAAACTTGCTTTGTATGACGCCAAAATTCGGCACGCACCCGGTATTCAAGTTCAGGTTTCAGGCCGCTTGCAGGGGCGCGCCACGGGCGGCATGGCGGACACAATTAGCCGCCGATTACGGCGACAAGACCGGCTGACCGATGAAATGTTGGAACCGACGGTGGACGCTTACCGCCGGGTATTGACCCGACTGCGGCTACGTGATTTGCGCAATGGCGCAACAACGCCCGGAACGGTTGCACGACTATCGACCGATTTACTCATTCCCCCGGACCTGTTGGTGTCGGCGTTGCCCGAGACCCATTTTGGCACAGCGTGGCAAACTATTCAGCGCGCCAGCCCCATGCTTCGGCGGCGGCGAATTGCCTTCCTCGACCTCGCACGCGAAACCCGCCAGGCCTTGGCTTTACGCGATCATTTGCGCGCCACACTGGAACCGCATCAGCACAAATCGGTTTGGGAAGATTTCCGCCATGCGCTGTGAGCATGAAACTCTGTTTGATCAGGTCAAACGCGTGTCGCCGTCGGTAAAACAAGAGGCGGCGGACAATGATCAATCGGGCGTATTTCCAACCGAAAGCTTCGCTCTGCTGCGGCAAACGGGCGTGCTGCGCGCAACGTTACCGGTAAGCTTGGGTGGTTTTGGTTTGGGCGAAGGTGCTGACGGAGCCGAAGCTTTATTGAAATTGTTACAATTGCTCGGCGAAGCAAGCTTGCCTGTCGCTCGTTTATTTGAGGCCCATGTCAACGCTTTGCAACTGATCTGCCGCTATGGGCGGGATGTGCTGATCAAGCGTTCGGCGCAGGATGCGGTGGAGGGTGCCTTATTCGCCCTCTGGGTCACCGATCCCCCGGTGGATCGGTTGGCTTTGCACGCTGAAGTCGGCGGGTTTGAGTTGCGCGGCGGCAAGGCGTTTTGTTCCGGCGCAGGCTTCGCGACCCGCGCGCTGGTGACCGCGGCGACCGCCACCGGCAACCAAATGCTCGTGATTAACATTGAGCCTGGTGTCAGGGTATTTCCCAGTTCGATCAAACTGAGTGGTATGCGCGCAACAGCGACCGGCAGCATGGATTTGAGCGGTATTCAGATTGCGCCTGACGCGTTGTTAGGCATTGAAGGTGACTATTTGCGCGAGCCGGTGTTTTCTGCCGGCGCTTGGCGCAGCGCTGCCGCCGCATTCGGTGGACTGACCGCTCTGGTTGCCATTCATCGCGACGAAATTATCAAGCGTGGGCGGGCGGATGATGCGCATCAGCAAGCCCGGTTCGGCGCGCTGCTTATTGCGTTTGAGACAGCGCGGCTTTGGATGGCCCAGGCGGCACTCCGCGGATGTGTGGAGGATGATGGTGAACAGGCCATCGTCGCTTATGTTAATTTAGCCCGGCTCGCGGTCGAAGCGGCCTGCCTGGACGCGATGCGCCTAACGCAACGCGGCCTTGGGCTCGGTGCCTTCATCGTCGGTCATCCCGCCGAACGGATTTGCCGCGACCTCGCGACCTATTTGCGCCAGCCTGCCCCGGACGAGGCCCTGGCGAAGGCCGCGATTCATTATT
Organism: Pseudomonadota bacterium; assembly: GCA_021828605.1. The sequence goes on from JAJZEG010000178.1 coordinate 11,508, forward strand.
TTCATGCACTACTTCCCGGAGCCACCGCGGGGGACGCGCAGTGAGATCGATTGCCGATACGCTCGCGATTTTTCGGTCGCTTCCCTTGGCAACATTTCAAACCGTACTAACCGGGCAGCGCGTGTTAGTTTTGGCGCCTCATCCTGATGATGAAAGTCTTGGTTGCGGTGGTTTGATCGCGGCTGCCTGTGAACAAGGTGTGGCGCCAGTCGTCGTGGTGCTGACTGACGGGGCGGCGTCACACCCTGGATCCCTGCAATTTCCACCCGCGCGGTTGCGTATGGTTCGCGCGGCAGAGACCGAGCAAGCGATGAGAGAACTTGGATTGCCGCCGGAACATTTGGTGTTTCTCCGCCATCCCGATACCAAATTGCCCCGTTCAGGAATCGCGTTTGAAGCGGTGTGTGATCAGGTTCACCGGATCGCAGTGGCGTCTGATTGTGGCGTGCTGCTGGCACCCTGGCACGGTGATTTGCATTGTGATCATCGGGCTGCCGCCCGGATCGGTGCAGCCGTGGCTGAACGCCTCGCACTGCGCGCTTTGTCCTACCCGGTATGGGGCTGGCTTCGTGACAATACTGAGTTAGTTAGTGAAAATCGCACTGGCGGCTTTCGCCTCGACATCTCGGCGCAGCTGCCTGCCAAGCGACGCGCGATCGCGGCGCATCAATCGCAATATGGCGATTTAATCACCGACTCACCGAGCGGTTTCCGACTTCCGCGAGAATTGCTGGATATATTTGAAAAGCCATTTGAAGTGTTCATTGAATGACGCGTGCAATCATCCCGTCGCGCGATGCCGGGTATTTTGCGACTCTCTATGCTGCCAATCCCGATCCGTGGAACTTTAGTGCCAGTGCGTACGAGCATCGCCGTTATCAAGCGACCATGGCGGCACTTGAGGACATTGTGGTTGGTAACGCGTTTGAAATCGGTTGCTCCATCGGGATACTCACCGGTATTCTGGCGCCGCGCTGCACCAGCCTATTCGCAGTCGATATTGTCGAGAGCGCACTCGCCGCCGCAAAATTGCACTGTGCAGGCATGCCGCACGTCACCTTCGCTAACCGGCATGTCCCCGAACAATGGCCCGTTGGGCAAAAATTCGATCTGATCTTGATTTCTGAAGTGCTCTATTTCCTTACGCCGACCGATATTGCCCGCGTCGCGGCGCAGGTCGTCACCAGCCTATCGCCAAACGGCACGGTGCTGCTGGTCAATTATACCGAGCCGGTCGATGAGCCGAGCAATGGCGATCAGGCGGCCGATATTTTTATCGCAGCCTCGCACGCGGCGCTCCGTGTGAGTTTGCAACAACGCCACCCGAAATTTAGGATTGATCGGTTACAGCAGTATTCTAACAGTAAATGAGGCTAAACGCTAACAAAAATTTTGCCGCGCTCATTAGAGCGCATTCCGTTCGCTTCGGCTCACGGATAGCGCTCTAATTTATTATTTGGCGGGCAACTTTATCGGATCAATGATTCCATTTGATCGAATGTTGCCCAAGCTTTTTGGCTTCTGAGCGCCGCGGAGGGAGTCGTTATTGAGCGTGCAGCGCCAGTGCGTTCGTGGATTTTAGCCCGATCCGGTTGGCGAGGCTTGGATTGGTGCGCGCAAGCGCGATCACATGATCATATTCCTGCACCGATAGGCCGTGCTGCGCGATAATCCGGTTGCGCGCCATTTTGGTTTTGGCATTCACCACGCTCTTGCCGGTGGCGGCAACTTTGGTCCGCTCGCGTGCTTGCAAGGCCGCTAACGCCATCGTGGTTGCGCGTGCCTTGGTCACGGCTGTGCTCGATAATTGCATCGGCAAGGCCCGCGCGGCGCCGAGCGTCTGGTGGGAAGTCGATTGAACCGCGCCGAGTGTGCCGCCAAGCACGCCGCCAAGGCCGGTATGGCTCGTCGCCCCGGCACCCGCCGACGCGTTTGCGCCATTGCCAGTATTGACGTTCGCTCCGGCCTGCGCGCCCACGCTCGATTGCGCGCCAGCATACCCGATGCTGAGGGCTGATACGATCAACGAGGCGGTGAGGATTGTTTTGATGGTCATAACCGAATGCTCCTGTCTGATGGTCGCGCGCCAAGTTGATGAGCACGCAACGCTCAAACAGCCGGACAAATATGGTGGCAGTGGGGCAATAATCCGACATCTTTGGTGCATGCCGTTCGCGCATAGCGTTCGCTGTTGCTAGGTCACGAAAACGCTTAGAGTGCGAGGCTGAGCAACGCCTGTCATTGCCGCGCATTATGCGCGTCAATTCCAAACGATCAGGCTTGTCTTATGAATATTCCGCCGATTGAGCGATAATGGTTCACCGTCAGCGGGGGACCACCCGCTGACGGTGAAGGGGTCGGATCGGGATCAGGCTGGCCATGCTGGGCCGGGT